>NZ_JAKUKD010000033.1:0-47055 GCF_024197625.1 Shewanella sp. KJ2020
AGCAATATACAACGATATGAGACCGCATCTGAGTTTGAATATGGCAACCCCTAATCAGGTGCACAATAGAAAAGGCCAGCTACTGGAGCTGGCCTAAAAACTGTCAACCTATCTTAGGACGGGACAACACTATGACACCGCAATCGCTATGAGATGTGGTTATTGGTCTCTGCCGTTTGGGATGTTTGCGCAGGTTGATCTTCCCCTGCACTTTTACGTTCTACCCAGTAATCTGCATTCTTAATACCGAGTTTTTCTGGGTCAAATAATGGCTCCAGCCCTTGACTCTGTTGTGATTCATAATCCTTAAGGCAAGTAAAAGCAGTTTTTTGCAAGAGGATAATGGCGACAATGTTGAGCCATGCCATCAGGCCGACACCTATATCACCTAATCCCCAAGCCAGATCTGCCGTTTTCACTGTGCCATATACGGTAGCGCTCATTAAGACGATTTTAAGCAAAACTGTTAGCCAAGGACGATTTACCTTACGATTAATATAGGCAATGTTGGTCTCGGCAATATAGTAGTAAGCCACAATCGTGGTAAAGGCGAAGAAGAACAGGGCGACGGCTACAAACATGTTACCAAAGCCTGGCATCATGCTTTCCATTGCCGTTTGCACATAACCAGGGCCCGCAGCAACACCCGCAATACCCGTGTAGAGTGCGGCACCTTCAGGGCCTTGCACATTGTAAAGCCCAGTGATAAGCAGCATAAAACCAGTGGCAGAGCACACAAATAGCGTGTCAATGTACACTGAGAATGCCTGTACTAATCCTTGTTTTGCGGGGTGACTTACCGCCGCTGCCGAGGAGGCATGTGGGCCCGTACCTTGGCCGGCTTCGTTAGAATAAATACCACGCTTGACCCCCCACATGATGGCAAGCCCTAAAATAGCGCCAAAGCCCGCATCAAAGCCAAAAGCACTCTTGATAATTAACCAGAGAATATCGGGTAGCTGGCCAATGTTAAGTGCAATAATCACGCAGGCGACAATGATATAACCCAGCGCCATAAAGGGCACGACAGTACTCGCAAAGTGGGCGATACGTTTGACGCCACCAAAAATGATAAACCCGAGCAGCATAGCCAATATTGCCGCTGTCACATTAGGATCAATATTAAAAGCCGTTTTTAAGCTCGAACCAATAGAGTTGGCTTGCACGCCGGGTAATAGGATCCCGCAGGCAAAAATGGTCGCAATGGCAAAGACCCAAGCATACCATTTCATACCTAAGCCTTTTTCAATATAAAAAGCCGGGCCACCGCGGTATTCGCCATTGATCTTTTCTTTGTAGACTTGGCCTAAGGTTGATTCGACGAAGGCTGAGCTGGCGCCGAAAAATGCCACCATCCACATCCAAAATAAAGCACCTGGGCCACCAAAAGTGATTGCCGTGGCAACCCCTGCAATGTTCCCTGTACCAACTCGACCCGCTAAGGTCATCGCTAATGCTTGAAAGGAAGACACCCCAGCGTCAGTGCTTTTACCATCAAACATCAGACGGATCATTTCGGGCAGATGACGTAATTGGAGGAATCGGGAGCGAAGGGAGAAATAGAGCCCAACACCTAGGCAAAGAAACACGAGCGCAGGGCTCCAAACGACACTATTGATCGCATTGACCATCTCATTCATATAGTTCAACTCCAATATTTTGTTGTTTTTGCAGAGTTTTTAGATTTACGGGTTTAAAATTTATTTGAAAAAGTCGCATTCGTTGACACTTAACACTTTTGCCAACGTCCAAGGTACTCAACATAACTATTTTTTGGGTTGCTTCATAGCTAAAGTTGTTAAATATTTGATAGTTTGATGTTCTTTTTTTACAAATGGAGTCTTGAAGGGGAAAACTGAGGTCAGCAGGTCTTTAAGATGAGGTTGGCCTGATAGGAGGTCAGTGGCGACTTAATATCCCGTGAAAATAGCGTTAGATAACGAGCCACAACATCATCCATAGCGCAAATAACCAAGCCAAACTACGGCGACTGACGCTATGATCCAGCAGTAGTGAAAGGCTCACGGCAATAGGAATAAACTGAATAATGTTCCAACAGACCATTGGAGCCTTAAGATTGATCTTCTCAAGTCCAATCTGACATAGGAGGCTTAATGCTAATAGCATTAGGCTGTGGAATATGACTAATTGATTGAGTCTTAATGCTAATTTTGGTTTTAAAGCGGGGTTTGTTGGATAGGGGAGTGTGAGTGTTTTCATATATTTCTCCTGATTTATTTCTCCTGTAACTGACAGAATACTATTCTTAAATGAGAACGATTCTCAAATTAATTTACACAGCTTTAGTTTTAGGGAGCAAGCTGTTTAAGTACGAATTGTTAAAGA
This sequence comes from Shewanella sp. KJ2020, assembly GCF_024197625.1. NCBI lineage: Bacteria > Pseudomonadati > Pseudomonadota > Gammaproteobacteria > Alteromonadales > Shewanellaceae > Shewanella > Shewanella sp. KJ2020. Next base: position 2,347 of record NZ_JAKUKD010000033.1, read on the forward strand.
TGCACTCGTTATCGATACCAAGATACCGATTTGCACTCTTAAGTACTTTGCGCTAAATTATACTGTAATTATATCCAGTGTTTGGTGTTTGTATGATCCTCTATATCGCAGAAAAACCTAGCCTAGGGCGGGCCATTGCCGATGTATTGCCTAAACCCCATAAAAAAGGCGATGGATTTATCGAAGCCGCCAATGGCGATTGTGTGTCTTGGTGTGTCGGTCACTTGCTCGAACAAGCGGAACCTGATGCCTACAATCCAGAATATAAGTCTTGGAAATTTGAGCACTTGCCTATAGTGCCGGACAAATGGCAGCTTAAACCTAAGGCGGCGACTCGCAGCCAACTCTCAGTATTAAAAAAACTGGTAAAACAAGCCAATACACTCGTTAATGCTGGCGATCCCGACAGGGAAGGGCAATTATTAGTCGATGAAGTGATTGCCTATCTTGGCGTGACGGGTGACAAGTTACATCAAACTCAGCGGTTATTGGTTAGCGACTTAAACCCACAGGCTGTAAAACGGGCGCTAAGGCAACTGCGCAGCAATCGCGAGTTTATTCCTTTGTCCACTTCGGCCTTAGCTCGCAGTCGTGCCGACTGGCTCTATGGGATGAATATGACGCGTGCCTATACCATTCAAGGTAAAAAGGTCGGTTATCAGGGCGTGTTATCGGTTGGCCGCGTGCAAACGCCCTTGCTTGGGCTTGTGGTGCGCCGTGATGAAGAGATCGCTAATTTTCAATCTAAACCTTTCTATGAAGTGTTGGCCCATTTGGCAACCGAAAAGCAGGAAACCTTCTGTGCAAAATGGCAACCCAGTGAAGCCTGCTTACCCTATATGGATGAAGAAGGGCGAGTGTTAGCCAGAGGTTTAGCGCAAAATGTGGTGAATCGCATCAGTGACAAACCTGCCTTAGTGACGCAATTAGCCTCTAAGGATAAGAAACAATATCCGCCTTTGCCCTACAGTTTATCTGCATTACAAATAGATGCGGCGAAACGTTTTGGTATGAGTGCTAAGGACGTGCTCGATACCTGCCAGAGTCTGTATGAGCGTCATAAACTCATTACTTACCCACGCTCCGACAGTCGCTATTTACCCGTTGAGCAACATAACCTTGCGCCTTCGGTGCTTAGGGCGGTGAGTCAGGGGGCTGGCGAGTTATTGCAAGGGGCTAATGCGCCCGATCCCAGTCTTAAATCTAAGGCGTGGGATGATAAAAAAGTGGATGCACACCATGCCATAGTCCCCACAGAGAAAACTGCTAATTTATCGAGCTTAAGCCTGCGGGAAAAACAGCTTTATCTGCATATTGCCCGCCAGTATTTAGCGCAGTTTTATCCGGCTTATTGTTACAGTGAAACCACAGTGCAAGTGACGATTGAGGGCGGCTTATTTAATACTAAGGCGCGTCAAGATCAGTCTCTAGGTTGGAAACAACTCTTTGCCCGCCAAGAATCTAATGGCAGCAGGGCGAGTGGAAACCAATCGACGGAGGAAAGTACAGGCAAGGACGATGAGGATAATGATGAGTTTATTGGCCAGCTACCGCCTCTGAAATTGGGGCAGGCTTTGCATTGTACTCGAGGCGAATTGCTTGAAAAAAATACCCAGCCGCCGAAAGCTTTTACCGATGCCACTTTACTCAGTGCCATGACAGGGATAAGCCGTTATGTGACCGACCCAGAGATCCGTAAAATACTCAAAGAAACCGATGGCTTAGGTACTGAAGCTACCCGTGCAGGTATCATCGAACTGCTATTTAAACGTGGTTTTTTACAACGCTTAGGTAAATCGATTGTCTCGACAGATGTGGGCAAAGGATTGATTAACAGCCTGCCCGCAAGTGCGACTACGCCGGATATGACCGCGCTTTGGGAGGCGAGTCTGAACGGCATTTGCCATAAAGAAACCTCCTATCAAGCCTTTATGCAACCGCTGCTAGGCACTTTATCCACGCTTATCCAAAATGCAGGAGCACAACTGCCAACCGCGCTTAATGGTTTACAAGGCCAAGGTTATCGTAAAACGGCTGGGAATAAATCCGGTTATCGCAAGTCGCCTTACCGTAAAGCCTCTAGCTCTGCAAAACGCACTGGCACGGCAAGTACCGCAAAAACAAGTACAAGTAGCAGTGCGAAAAAGTCGAGTGCGAGTTCAGGGACGCGGAGTCGAACCCGCAAAGTGGCTGCTGAAGTTTGATGGATACGAGTGTGGGATTTTCCGACCATTAAACAATAGCTGGAACTAGCCTTAAATTTTTTGCAAAAAAAAAAGAGTAAACCAAGGCGGTTTACTCTTACGGAAAATAGGTCGTTGAACGTTGTAACCAAAATCACTCAGTTGGATGAGGAGCCCAGTTACAATGACAGCTTTTACTTAATTAACCCTTAAAATTAACATCTATCTTAAGAGTTCACCCCGATTCAAACTGATCAGTTTATCTAAAATCCGCTCGCCATCCATACGGATCCCATTATGTTCATATTCCGATGTGAGCCAATATTTTAGCTGGCCGATTTGCTGAGCTGACTCAAGGCTGTATTGCATTTCGACAAACATATCCTCGCTATAAATGGCCGCGGCAACGGGGACGCGGTTTTGGGTAAGTTGTTCCAGATGGTAAAGCACTGGCCAATCGGATTTGCTGGCCAGTATTTCTGCTGCAGCTTTGAGTGGCCTGAGGTGGCTAAATTGATCGAACATCCAAGGGTAAATCATTTCGCCAGTGAACAGGAAAGGCTTACCGACTTGGTAGTTAAAGGCGGGAAATGCTTGTCTTACCCTGTGCGCCGCCCACTGGGATGCGCTCTGCTGGCAATAGATGGCCTCGTGTAGCAGGGCAAAAATCGGGTTAGTGTTATAGTCGAGTAGTTGGCAAAAATGATTTAAGAATAATGGATTTACTTCTATGCCGGAGGGCGTGTTGATCAGGGCTTGTTCTAGCAGATAATAGACAGACTCCGGTCCTTGCTCCATGCCTAAGTTGATACCAAGTAGCTGCAACATTTCAACGGTGAGCCGTTCCCCCGTGGCCAAATACACTTCATTGTCAATTAAGTGCTTGGCTAACCGCGTGACTAAATGCTGGGCATCGTGAAAGCGCTGGAAGAAAGCGTGGTTTTTTGCGAGCACTCGATGATAGGTCGCTTGATACACTTCATCACTGCTACGGGTTAAGGATGGAATTCCCCCTGTGATATAGGCTTCACTCACGCCTTTAGGGGCGGCGCTCAGATAATGCAAAACGCAAAATCCCCCAAAACTTTGACCAAGAATCGCCCATTTATCGGCGGGGCAAAGTTGGGCGCGAATGGCTTCGGCATCACGAATGATATTATCGGCCCTAAAGTGGCTAAGGTACTGCGCCTGTTCTATGGGCGTTAAATGTTTAAGGCTCTGGTAATTAACCGGTGTCGATAAGCCCGTGCCGCGCTGATCGAGCAGTAATACGCGAAATTCTTTGAGCGCGCGACGGATCCAACCACTATTACTGGCAGGGCGCATGGCGGCAAACCCTGGGCCACCTTGAAAAAACACTAAGTAGGGGAGCTTTTTATCTTTGTTTTCAGTGCTACACAATTCCCTAGCAAATACTTTGATTTGTTCAGCAATTGGGTGCTGATAATTGAGGGGCAAGGTAAAGGTATGTTTTTTGGCAAGCACACCAGCAAGAACAATATCGGGTTTCATCAATCAACCTCTAGGGTAGGGCTTTGAGTATATTGGCAGATTGTATACAAAAGCACTGTTCCTGCAAGTTGGGACTTTTTGATGTGGCTTTGGTGAAGATCAATTTTTATTGTAAAAAATTGAGCCATGATGAGCCTCTTAGCGTAATCTATCGGCTATGGATAACACGAGATTGAAGCTATGAAGTATCAAATTATTCCTGTGACACCTTTCCAGCAAAATTGCAGTTTGATCTGGTGTGAGAAAACCAAATGCGCGGCGGTAGTCGATCCGGGAGGGAACATAGATCGCATTCAAGCTGAGGCGGCTAAACTGGGGTTGACACTGAAAAAAATCCTCCTGACCCACGGGCATATTGACCATGTAGGCGGTGCTAAATCCCTTGCCCAAGCGGCGAATATTCCCATTATTGGCCCCCACATTGCCGATAAATATTGGATTGATAGTTTACCTAAGCAGAGCCAAAATTTTGGTTTTCCCCATTGTGAGGCATTTGAACCGGACCAATATCTAGAGGAAGGCGATCTGGTTACTTTAGGCGAGCAAACTCTGTCGGTGCTCCATTGTCCTGGACATACGCCTGGGCATATTGCCTTTTACTCGGCGTCTTCAAAATTGGCTTGGGTGGGGGATATTCTCTTTAGAAGCTCAATTGGCCGTACCGATTTTCCCCAATCAAATCATCGGGATTTAATTCACTCGATCACCGAAAAACTGTGGCCCTTAGGTGCCGATGTCGAATTTATTCCGGGTCATGGTCCTATGTCGACCTTTGGTGAAGAGCGCGAGCATAATCCCTTCGTGGCCGATCAGCTGCTGCTCTAATTCAAATATATTGGTGCGGCTAGTACTGGCTATCAGTCCTATCAAATTGCCGATGAATTAAGGCAAAGTTCCGATGAGCTCACTCGGCATCGGTGAATCTAGGCCGCCACCTGTGATGACATGGATGTCAATTCTCGCCCATTCTAAGCCACAATTTTCAGCGCGACATTTTTTGTAAACTATTGCCCCTATCAAAATAGAAACGTCTTTGCTAACGTGTTATCGCAACTGTCTAATGATTGTGCCTCAACGAGTTAGGTTTAATTTGAAGATAGTTTATACCTTGTCAGATATTGATCACCGAGCGGAGCCCTGTGGATGGAACACCAAATCGAAGACTTACTTGAGCATTGGTTACCGCTGGCGGATGACGCTTGGGTGTTGGCGGTGATCACCGCTATTCAAGGTTCTGCTTACCGTAAACCTGGCGCCATGATGTTGTTCCACGAATTCGGTCAGGAGGCGGGAATATTAAGTGGTGGTTGCTTAGAATCCGACCTACGCCGCCACGCTCAACATGCCATGCAGACTAAGCAAGTCATGTGCGTGACCTATGATGCCAGCGATGAGTCCGATGCCAGCTATCGACTCGGTTGTGGCGGTATAGTAGATATCATGTTGATCCCACTGTTAAAAGAGAATCACGATCTTGACCTGATTGAACTCGTGCAGGCATTTCGCCACGGTCAATCGGGGTTTTATCAATTGCCATTAGTTAAAGCGGGGACGGATGCGCGCCAATATCAAGCCGCTTTCTACCCCGAAGCGTTGACACCGTTCCCCGCCAGCGATTTTGTCCGCACGGGCATCTTCACCCAAGAGGCGGGAAAATCGCTGATCATTCCGCTGAGACCAAGATTCCACCTTGGCATTTTTGGCGGTGGTATCGACGCTAAGCCTATTGCCGCCATGGCCCATACCTTAGGCTGGCAAGTGACGGTTTTTGATGGTCGTACCGCCTATGCCAGAGCGGCGGATTTTCCCCATGCCCATGTAGTGAAACTTGCCGCGGGGGAATTAACCGCGAATCATATCGGCCAATTGGATTGTGCCGTAGTGATGAACCATAACTTGGGCTTAGATGCTGCGGCATTGAAGGTTATTCAAGCCCATCCACTCGCTTATGTTGCCTTACTTGGCCCAGCTCATCGACGGGATAAAGTGCTGGGGATGGCAGGGCTGAGCACTGAATCTTTTTCTGGAGTGTTTTCTGCTCCCGCAGGACTGGCCCTTGGGGGCGAGTTACCGGGCGCAGTGGCCTTGAGTATTTTGGCCCAGTGCCACGGCGTACTCCATGGCGCGACCTTAAAACATCTCGATGAGATCATGCGTTAATGACATTGCCGCCAGTGCCAAAGTCGACAGCGCTAACGCTGGCAGAGCAAGCGCCACTGTTATCCAAACGGTTGTTGATTGTGGTACTGGCAGCGGGTGAGAGTCAGCGCTTTGCGGGGGTAAAGTTAGCGCAGCTTGTACCTTCGCTTAGCGCGACTGGAATCAGTGAACAAGCCATCATTTGCGCCCATGTTGAACGTTTACAACAGCTTTATTACCAAGATTTAGAGCCTCAAGGCACGCATTCCCCCAAAAATGCCCCTTTGTTAGTCATACTCGGTGCTCACCAGCCTATATTACAACCATTATTAGCCGAACTTAAATCTCGCCAACTCTTTGATATTTTAGTTAATCCACAGTGGCATACGGGTTTGGCCTCCTCGGTGAGTTTGGCGGCCAGTTATGCTAAGGAACAAGGTTTTGATGCCATGCTGCTGACACTGGCTGATCAAGTGGCCTTGAGCGCCGAGGATTATCGACAGCTTATTCTTATGTGGCATAAAACCGGTAAAGAGGTTGCCGCCCATTATTTGGATGATGTGGGTGTACCTGCTATTTTTAATGCTTCAACATTGCCGCTGTTCACTCACTTAAGTGGTGATCGCGGGGCTAAATCTATTTTAAAACAACAAGCACAGCAGGGAGCGTTAGTCGCTATAACACTACCCAGCGCCGCAATTGATATTGATACCCAAGCCGATCTTGCGTCGTGGTTGGCACTTAAGGAGTGAGTTATGGCAGAAGTATTATCCCCCCAATCCGTCGTCAAGGAAGCCAGTACCGCCGCTTCCACCCAAACACTTTCCATCAACGGTAAATCATTTACCTTAGATGCCGATCCTAAAATGCCCATCCTGTGGGCGCTACGGGATATTTTAGGGCTTACGGGCACTAAATATGGCTGCGGAGCTGGGCTATGCGGTGCTTGCACAGTGCATTTAGACGGCCAACCCGTGCGGGCCTGCTTAACCAGTTTGGGGCAGGCACAAGGTAAACAACTAACAACAATTGAAGGGCTGGATAATCAAAAGCTTAAAAATGCTTGGGCCGAACATAATGTACCCCAATGCGGCTATTGTCAGGCGGGCCAATTGATGTCGGCTGCGGCGTTAGTGGCGCAGCATCCGAAACCCACTGAAGAGCAAATCAACTCTGCCATGTCGGGCAATATCTGCCGCTGCGGCACCTACCCACGGATTAAAGCCGCGCTGCAACACTATGCCAAACTGGAGGGCTAAGATGAGTACTTTTACTGCCGTAGAAAATATCAGCCGCCGCGATGTGTTAAAACTGTTTGGCGCAGTGGGTGGCGGACTCGCATTAGGGGCGAGTGGACTAACGTGGAGCCCCATGGCGCTGGCACAGGATAAAGAGGCGCGGCTGAATCTGTTTATTGCTATTGGTGAAGACGACAAAGTGTATCTTACTTGCCATCGCTCCGAGATGGGACAGGGGATCAGAACCGGCATTCTGCAAGTCTTAGCCGAAGAGTTAGAAGCGGATTGGGATAAAATCGTCCCCATTCAAGGCTTAGCCGATAAACGTTATGCTAGCCAAAACACCGACGGTAGCCGCAGTATTCGCGAAAATTATGATCGCATGCGTCAGATGGGGGCGATGGCAAGAACCATGCTAGAGCAGGCCGCTGCCGCACGCTGGCAAGTTCCCGTGAGTGAGGTGCATACCGCCAACCATAAAGTGCTGCATGCAAAATCGGGCCGCTCGGCCAAATTTGGCGAGTTAGCGTTAGCCGCATCAGAGCAACCTGTCCCCGCTGTGGAGTCATTAACCTTTAAAGAGGTTAAAGATTTCAAGCAGATTGGCGCATCACGCCAGATCGTTGATATGGACGCTATGTTAAGCGGCAAAGCTGTCTATGGCTATGATATTCAAGTCGATAATATGCTTTACGCCAGCATTATGCGCCCGCCTGTACTGGGCAGCGATGTGGCAAGTTTGGATGATACCGCAGCGCGTAAAGTGGCCGGGGTAATAGATGTGTATCGTTTGCCCGCCGCTAAGGGCGCTCCGGCGTTTCAGGCTTTGGGCGGCGTTGCTGTCATCGCCACAAATACTTGGAGCGCCTTCGAAGGCCGCAAAGCCTTAAAAGTCACTTGGACTCAGGCCGACAACAGTCAGCATGATTCAAGCCTTTATTTAAAGTCACTGGTCGAGCGCGTACAGCAAAGCGGTAAAGTCGTGCGCCAAGTTGGCGATGAGATCAAAAACTGGCCCGAAGCGAATACGTTAAAGGCGGTTTATACCGTGCCTTATTTAATCCATTCTTCTATTGAGCCGCCCGTTGCCACTGCCCATGTGACTGAAAAGGGCTGTGAAATCTGGGCATCGACCCAAACGCCGCAAAGTACCCAGCAAAATGTGGCCGCTGCGCTAGGCATGGAAGAAGAGGCGATTAAAGTCAATGTCACCCTGCTGGGTGGCGGTTTTGGGCGTAAATCCAAACCTGATTTTAGTGTTGAAGCTGCGCTGTTATCTAAGCAATTCAAGCGTCCAATTAAAGTGAGTTGGAGCCGCGAGGATGAGATCCAAAACGGTTATTACCATGCTATCAGCGCCCAGTCCTATCAGGCGTTATTCGATGCCAATAATAAACCGACCGCGCTTTTAGCCCGTACGGGATTCCCATCGATCAGTTCAACCTTTGCCGAAGGGGTGGAATATCCCTCCGGCGGTGAGTTGGATTTAGGCTTTGTGGATGTGCCCTTTGCTTTGCCGCATTTAAGATACGAAGCGGTAAAAGCGCAGGCGCATAGCCGTATTGGTTGGATGCGCTCTGTGTGTAACATTCAGCACGGTTTTAGTGTCGGCAGTTTTGTCGATGAAATGGCCCATAAATCCCAAGTTTCATGCTTTAAGATGTGGCGTAGCCTGTTAGGGGAAGCAAGGCGTGAGACCTTTAGCGATCAAGGCTTTAAATACGGCAACTATGGCGAAGATCTCAGTCGTCACCCCGTGGACGTGGGCCGCTATTTAGGGGTTATCGAAGCGGTTGAAAAAGCCCAAGCTAAGGCGCCCAAAGCGGGGAAAAATCAGGGCTGGGGTTTTGCCGTGCACCGCAGTTTTGTCAGTTTCGTTGCCGTGGCCATGCTGGTGGAAGTGAGTGAGGATAAACAACTAAAGGTACTGAAAGCCATCGCAGCTATCGATGCAGGCACCATAGTTAACCCCGATAGGGTAAAAGCCCAGACCGAAGGCGCAATTGTGTTTGGCCTGAGTTTAGCCTTGATGGGAGAAATCACATATAAAGAGGGCAAAGTGCAGCAATCGAATTTCCACGATTATCCTTTACTGCGACTCCCCCAAACCCCCGATATGGAGATCATCATTATTGAGTCCGATGCACCGCCTGCAGGTGTCGGTGAGCCGGGTGTACCGCCCGTTGCCCCGAGTTTGACCAATGCGATTTTTGCGGCGACGGGGCAGAGGATCCGCGATCTTCCCGTGAATAAGCTATTGCGAGTGTAAGTTCTGCAATAGGGTTAACTGAAAGCATTTGAATAAAAAAGCGCCTAATAAGCGCTTTTTTCGTTTTTTTACCACAAAAAAATTGCTTGTTAGCGATTTTACGGGCATTAATGCCGAAAATTAGTAATAGATCAGGTTTTTGTTACCAGAATAGAGGTAATTTAACCAACAGATAAACTTCCGTGAATAGAAATATAAAGGGGTCATCCATGGAAAATCGTTGGCAAGTCGCTATCTCAGCCGGCCTATTGGCGGCTATTTGGTGTGGCATCGCAGATGCATTTCATCTGGTCACTTGGATTGGCTTTTTAGGGTGTAGCACTTTTTTTGCTCAACCTAAGGCTGGTTTTCAAGGCGTGATGATGGCGTGGTGCACGAATCTGTCCGGGGTATTTTGGGCTTGGCTCATTATCTTTGGCAGCAGCTTTTTTGTTTCGCCCGTATTTGGGTATATTTTTACCGGCATCGCCACCTCGGCCATGTGTTTACAGGCGAGCTATCAAAAGTTGAGCTTTATCCCTGGCGCCTTTATTGGTTGCTGCATTACCTTCGCCATGGCGGGGGATGTTGCCAATATAGTGCCACCCTTGGTCATAGGTGGCTTACTCGGTTTTAGTATGAGTCTATTAACGGGGCAATTGGTTACTTTGACACAAAAGTGGTCGACAGCGACTCGTAACCAAGTGGCTAGCGCGGATTAGCATTATATCTGCTTGGATCTTATTGTTGGCGTCTTTGCTGCGGCGATCTGATCTATAATATTGATTTAGTGCCAAATAGCATTTTGCTCTTAGGAATTATCAAGATGAAACAAATCCAGTTTCGCACCATTGATGCCATATTGATCAAATTCAGCCTTAACGGAAAGTTTTGGGTTGTTTGCTCTATGGTGGCGCTGATCACCGCTGCCGTGGCACTTGTTAACTACCAACATGCCCACCGTAATCTCGAAATAGCCTCCCTCGCACGGGTACAAGCAACCGTCGATACCTTCGCCCAAGTGGCCAGTTCCCAGCGGCTTGAGGGTGACGTTCTGACACAATTTGCCCGTGATAACGGGCTGACATTAATGCCACGCCAAGCAGAAGCCGAGCGTAAAGGCGATAATGTGACCGCTAGTGCAACTGTGGTCAGTGGCCAAGCGTTACAGCTTTCACAGAATGTTAAACAGTGGGAAAGCGAAGGGCGTAGCGATGCTAATTTGATGTTTTGGCTTGCCTTAGTTGGTCTTTTACCATTGTTTCAACTGAGCTATTGGATCTCCACCTCCCTCGGTGGCGGCCTGTGGGATATGTATATGGCGATTAAGCGCCTCGCCGATGGTGATTTGAGCTTTAGATTAAACTTTTTTGGTACTGACGACTTCAGCCTAATCGCCCGTGAGATTGACCGCTGCGCCGATAATATGAGCGAAATGGTATCGGCCATTGGTAAAAATGCACAAACCTTGTCGCTTGCATCCGATGAGTTTAATCAACAGGCGGCCACCAGTGATGAGCTGATCGGTTTCCAGCATCAATTCCTCGACTCAGTTGCCGTGGCGATGGCACAGATGACCTCGGCGATTGAAGAAGTTTCAGTTAACGCCAGTAACACCTCATTGCAGACCAAAGAAAACTCAACCCAAATGTCGGCCAGCCAAGGGCGAATTAGCCATACGGTGGACAGTATTGGCTTACTTTCGACTAAGATTGGCGCGGCGTTTTCGTCGGTTGAACAGTTGTCTAAGGATGCGGCGAGTATCGATGCTGTGGTGACGACCATTAATAGTATTTCCCAGCAAACCAACTTGTTAGCCTTAAATGCGGCCATTGAAGCGGCCCGTGCTGGCGAGCAGGGGCGTGGCTTTGCCGTGGTCGCCGATGAAGTGCGTACTCTTGCGGGCCGCACGCAGCAGGCCACGGTCGAGATTCAAGCCATGATCGAAGGCTTACAGTCTGGCACGAGTCGATTATCAAGCATTACCATGGAGATAGTCGAACAAGCGGATGAAGGTCGCAGTGCGATTATCGCTGTAGGTGACGATGTTCAAGGTATGGCGCAGTCGGTGAATGCGGTATTTGATATGAGCAGCCAAATTGCCGCCTCGGCGGAAGAGCAGAGTGTCGCCGCTCGCGACATTGCCGGACAATTGAATGAAATCCGCCATCAGTCTGAAACTATCAAACAAACGGCAAGACGCAGTGTGACCTTGGCGAATGATCTGCACCATGCTTCGGTCGGGTTAGATGGCATTTTAAAGCAGTACCGCACGAGCTAATGTTCACTTTCAATGTGAGTCGTCAGCATTGCCTGTTTTCAGCGTGGGTAGTTGAGCAATAACGCCCGATACTGAGTCTCATACTAAGCATTAGCGTATTATCTGAAAATGGCGGAAATCTTAGATTTCCGCCATTTCAATCTCGAAATACCTCAAAGCAGATAATTGAGTTGCTTAGCATTCATTGTCACTATTTCCCCAATATCACGATCTCCTTTTATGACTTAAATGTCCCTATTTTAGAGGGTCACTGGTGCAACAATGCCAATCTTAACTAACCCTATCGCTGATCGTTTAGCTAAAAAGTAATGCACAAAGCAAGATAACTTTGTTGTCAGTTGTGCTGTATTTATTGTCATTGTTCCCCCTGTGACTCGCCATAAACTCGTCCCTGAGGGCTCGACGACGGCATCCATGCCGCCAACGGTCACAGTTGCAACAATGCCAATTTTAACTAACACTTCTGCTGTTCGTTTAGCTAAAAAAATATTGCCCCTAAGCTGGCTAGCATTCATTTAGTGAATTGAAAACTGACGAATGAATTGCCGTGCAAAATCTCATATATTTACCAAATGTTTGGCCCTATCGTAAAGCGACTAACAATATATGGGTATACAGTCGTATTTAAATTTAGATGCTGTTGAGTGTTTTTAAACTCATTAGTTTGCGCGTTTATCCAGCCTAAAATTTATAAAACCCTTAAAAATCATCCATATAAGCTTTCCCAAAATTAGTTAATAGGTTTGGAAAAACGCGCATGCGCGTTTTTCCGGATGGTGTATTAGATAAAAAGCTGATAAGTTCTTTGCATACAGGTAGTTAAGTGTGCGCGCTTTCACTGGTCTAATGAGGTAAACAGCGCAGCGCATAAATACTAAGACGTTAGGTGAATTGGTAATATCGTACCAGAGGTATTTGTGAAAATTGAATATGATGTAGAGCTTTATAAAGAAATGGCAAACTTCAAGGTCAATGAGCTTGTTCAAGTTTCAAATAGAAAGGGACAAAGAAGTACAATTCAAATCACTAATATCACGAGACTATCATGGCAACAATTGCAGTTACTTGTTTCTAGTGGTGCTGATAGGTTTAGTAAAATGGTGTACTTGTATCGGGAATATTCATCAAGAAAAGACGTTTCTGAATCTGTAATTAAAGGCAAACCACTTTCAAAAAACGAAAGTGATGAGATAAATGAATACATTAGAATATTTCGTGACCATGATTTAACCAAACATCACGAAGTAAACGATATAATTACTGAAAGAAATGATTGGGATAAATTCAAAACAATTCGATCTTTAAATGACCACGGGAAACATAAAGATATTCCTGGCATCCAACCTCATTATTTCGAGGTTGTTTGCAATATTTTAAAAATATCAGGGGAAGGTGGCTTGTCTCTTGATGCTTATAAAAAGTATTAACTTTCTTATAAATGACCCAAAAGGAGATTGCTAGTGAATGCAGAGGATGTAAAAACAACAGTTAATATGATCGAAGAATTTATAACTAAAATTGAAAAACTAGGTTTTAGTGCTGAAAAATTTGAAGATGGAAATATAAAGATTGGCCTAGAGTGTTGTCCTTTCTGGCATATCATCCTGCATGATCTTGATGATGAACGAATGTTGCCATATTTTTATCTGCGTAAAAGGCGAATTGAAGAAGTTACCGACCTTCACGATATGATTCCAACCGTTTTAACCACGATTACAAAATGCAATGGCCATGGCTCTTTTCGCTTTCTTGGGCAACATAATGAGTTTAGCGGAATAGATGATGAACTTTATGGGATGTATTGGTTTCCTTCACAGCCACTGAATGAGCGAATAAGGAAAAAAAGTAAGCAGGACTTTGATTCTCTGTTTGGGATATTGTTTGATCTTTATATTTTTCATATGTATCAAGGGGACATACTTGGTGCAAATGACTCAGACGAAGACGACTTCTCGTATGATTCACCAGAACTTCAATCTTGGGTTAACTCTATTGTTAAAGCAATTGGTGATAATGAATCTCATGTATCAAACCTCCGTAAAAACCCAGACTGGCTTTATTTCAGAAGTTTCTCAGCTGGCTTCTCTGTTTGCAAAAGTCCACACATAGCAAAAACCTTGAAAGGCTTTATAACTAAAAATAGTAATAAAATTAGTAAGATTGATGGTGTTGAATCAACTATTGAGATTCACAATGATATGTATAACACAATCCCTCATGAAGAAACGTGTTTTGTAAAAACAATTCTAGAATCCATCGGTGATGCATCAAATATTGAAGTTGTACCACAAGAGAATCATTTGGTATTTATTACTGACTCACATGTAGTAATGAAGTATACGAATAGTGGTTTAGATTCCGTCAATTCAGAAAAAGAGCTCATAAGGGCTCGGCAACAACATGAAATAGAATTACTTTTTGGTAGCCAGAAATTTGAGTGGAACATATCTGACCGGAAGAAAAGTGCTGAATTTGAAGATTTGATTCTTGAACTTCTGAACAGAGAAGCTTGGGTTTTTTCTGTCAAAAAAGTAGCTCCAACTAATCAGGGGGATAATGGTCGCGATCTAATATGTGAATACAATATGTTACACAACGAGTACCAAGTATCGAAAGATGTAAGTTCTATACAAATCGGAAAAATGATTGTTCAATGTAAAACGAATCTAAGTACATCCAAGAAGTCGTCTGTTGGTAAAGCTGATGTTGATGTAGCTAATACCATTTTCGACTATCGACCCGATGGTTATATGCTAGTAGTAAGCACTCAAATAACTAGAGATCTAACGGAAATGCTCGAGAGGCAAAAAGCTCGTAAGGAACAGAATTCAATTGTTTGGTGGAACTCATTTGATGTAGAAGAGCGACTAAGAAAACACCCTGATATTCTAGCAAGGTACAATAATTTAGTTACTTACGCATAATTCACCTAACAAGCTGTTAAACAAGGATAAAAAACAGTTGGTTTTGCTCCTTCGTCGCTAATTTTAACCAACTATTTTTTGCCTGTTAACAGGGCGTTATCCATAGAAATTTTAATCCGAAACTGACGAGTTAGAGCAAAGGGGCTATCACGATTTTGTCCCGAAACGTGCTGAGTACTTATTTAAAACTTACAGGCTTCGCCGATGCTAAACAGGTGAGCCATGGTGATTTGCGAGACGACCGTCCGCCCTATGGCCGCTCTTTGGCGTCCATGCCATCGCGGCATTTGTGAATCCTTTCACATCAGATGGAGCGGTCGAGATCTAAGGATGGACTTGAACAACGTCCCTGTTTAACTGCCAGTTCGCCATCTGATAGGCAGGACGCCTGAATGTCGTGCAATGCAGGGATGCATGAGAACGACCATGGCTCTCGTTCATAAGCTCAGAACCCTTAGGTTTCTATTCACCGCGTCGATGAGTGAATGCCATGGCTCACGATTAACCTGTGGCTGAAGCTAAGCTCACAACTTTTCTGCGATGTATGCTGTTCATTTTTAACTTACTTGTGCCAATATCATTCTGCTTAAGTCACTCTCAAACAAAAACATCGGCCTAAGCCGATGTTTTATATCTACTAAGATGGTCGAACCTTAGCTGATTAAGCCTCTTTGAACGTGCTCCAGATGGGGGCGTGGTCTGAGGGTTTATCTATGCCGCGCAGATCGTAATCGACATCGGATTCAACTAAACGCGCTGCCAGTGAAGGCGTCGCTAAAATCACATCGATACGTAGGCCGCGGTTGTCATCGAAACCTTTGCTGCGGTAATCAAACCATGAATAGCGCTCGGTGCGGTCTGGGTGTAATTGGCGGAAAGTGTCAATTAAGCCCCAATCCTGCAAGGTTTTTAACCATTCACGCTCTTCAGGTTGGAAGCTACACTTACCGGTTTTTAACCAACGCTTGCGATTCACTTCGCCGATACCTATATCTAAATCGGTCGGCGAAATATTGATATCACCTATGATGGCGATATCTTCGTCATTGCTATGGTATGTCTGCAAGTAGTGCATTAAATCCTGATAAAACTTACGTTTAGCAGGATATTTTGTTGGGTGATCTATGCTTTCGCCCTGGGGAAAATAGCCGTTAAATACGGTCAATGGACGGCCATTGGCTTGGGCAAATGTGCCGATAATCATCCGGCGCTGGGCATCTTCATCATCGCTTGGAAAACCCTTTTGCAGTTTCTCTGGCGCGACCTTTGACAGCATAGCTACACCATAGTGGGCTTTGCCGCCATGGTAATGTACCTGATATCCCATAGCTTCGACTTCGGCTAATGGGAATGCCTCATCGTGCACTTTGGTTTCTTGTAGGCCGATAATATCGGGCTGATGGCTGTCGATCAAGGCTTGCAGTTGGTGCAAACGAGAGCGTAGCCCATTGATATTAAAAGAAACGATTTTCATCAAGGCAGAACTCGTTTGAATGGTTTAACAACAACACTGTGGTAAACACCCGCAGCAAAGTAAGGATCCGCATCGGCCCAAGCTTGGGCGGTCGCTAGAGAATCAAAATCCGCCACCACTAATGAGCCACTAAAGCCTGCATCGCCAGGATTTTCACTGTCGATAGCTGGATGTGGGCCAGCAACCAGTAAACGCCCTTCATCGGCCAATTCTTGTAAGCGTGCGAGGTGTGCTGGGCGCGCGGCTAAACGCTTTTCTAAACTGTTCTCAACATCTTGAGCTGAAATCATATACCACATTATTTGAGTTCCTTGCGTTGATCTTCGGGAAGGTGTTTATAAAGGTAAAATACCGTTATTACAGTATTGAGTAAGGTTAAGGCGGTGAGGCCAAACACTTTAAAATTCACCCAAGTTTCTAACGGTAAGCTAAAGGCGACGTAGATATTCACTAGGCCGCAGATGGCAAAAAAGCTCACCCAATACCAAGTCACATGGGCCCAAATATTGTCCGCCACTTGCATTTCTTTACCTAACATCGACTTAAGTATCGACTTATTCAGAATTTGGCTAACGGCTAAGGCTATGGCAAATAAAGCATAAATAATGGTGACTTTCCATTTAATAAAAGCATCGTCGTGGAAGACTAAGGTGAGAGTACCAAACACTGTCACCATGGCAAAGGTGATCAGGTGCATCTTCTCTAGCTTTTTGTATAGCGCATAGGTCACGATCAATTGCAGTGCCGTTGCGGCGATCAAGGCACCACTGGCAATATAAATATCAAAAAATTTATAAACGGCAAAAAAGATAACGAGTGGCAGAAAATCAAGCAGTTGTTTCATAAATAATCGTGATAAAGAGACGTGGACCTGAGTGTAGCACGCGAGACTAGAGGGAAAAAGCCATCATAGGCATCGATTGCGATCTTGCCCGTGAAACCCGTCTAATCTTGATGTTAAGTAGTGGTTCCAAATTGCTAAGCCCGCATTTTTTCTTTGGTGCGTTGCATAAGAGGGCAATCCTGGCATTGGCCCGTATTGGCGAGTTGATACCTTAAACAGCAGGTACGGCGAATGCAGTGGATTTTGGGACTCGATTTTGAGCTCGTTTTTACGCTTGAGTCTTTGCTCGAATTTGCACTGCTTTGCTCTGGTTCGATAAGCAAGTTAATGCTGTTATACAGCGGATTTGTGCGGCCATCTTGAAAGGTCGGCTGACGAAACAGGGCTTGTTTCAGTTGCTGGCTTTGTTGCTGAGATAATCCTAACTCCCCAAGATACCAGTGAATAAGATAGCCTAAGTGGCTCCAATATAACTTGGCGGGCACAGGGCTTAGGGTGAGCAGGCGCTCAACACTCGGTTGCAGTAAGTTTAAGATAAGTCCTTGTAGAAGGAGTTCTTTATTAAATGTCGGCTTATAGGGGCTTAATGGTGAGTGTGCCTTAGTGTCTGTATTGATACTCGGCTTAGTGTTTATTTGGGAAAGTAGCTCGATGCCATGATGTTTTTTAAACGTCACAGCGGTATTTGGCTGACGATTGACTATGTTAAATTCAAATTTTGCCACTCTGCCACTGGGGTGTACTTGCATAAAAATGGATTGTGGCTGCCAATGAATAGGCTCGAATGTGGCTTTGGGGGCGTTAAAAATCCATTCCATTATAGGTGGAACTAAGAGGCCGAAATACCATTGGCCCCAGAGTGAATGCAATGCTTTGCGAGTGTCTTTGTTGCTGGCTACAGCGTTTTTACTAGCCGCAGCGCTTTTAGTGACCACAGCGCTTTTACTGGAAAAAGCGGGCGCTCGGCTGGTTACCGCTCTTTTACTAACCTCGGTTTCAGCCTGAGTTTCGGCGCTAGGATGTGCGATGGCAAAACGCGTTAGCAGTGTTTGATAGGTATCGGCGCTGCTCCATTCATCGAAACTGAGCCCTGTGGGTGACTGAGTTGCACTAAAGTACTCGCTATAGAAGGGCGCTCGCTTATGTAACAACTGATTGAGCGTCAACATGGTTTGATTCAATGCGTCTTGGCTTGGCGAGGTATCGCGCAATGGTTGCAGTCTGCTGTCTCTCCGTTGGCTTGCCATTGTCACTCCTTATAGGATTGTGATTGGTTCCCGCTGTTATTGCTAAATCCAATATAAATGAGGACCTTGTGAGCCCATGACGTGGGCTCACAAGGTTTTCTAACTATCTCAATAAAAGTCTGACTTAGAAGCGATAGTCCAAGGTTAAGCTGGCACTTCGCGGCGTACCGTATTGGAACTGGCTATATTGACCGACTTGGCTGTAGTAGCTTTTATCTAAGGCGTTGTTCAGGTTTGCGCTGAGCTTAAGTTGCTCGGTAAAGGCATAACTCGCCATTAGACTCGCTAGTGCGTAAGAGCCTTGCTCTACTTCGACTTTGCCAAGTGGCGAATTAACCGTTTGGTAGACTCGGCTCTGCCAGTTAACCCCT
Source organism: Shewanella sp. KJ2020 (assembly GCF_024197625.1). Classification (NCBI taxonomy): domain Bacteria; kingdom Pseudomonadati; phylum Pseudomonadota; class Gammaproteobacteria; order Alteromonadales; family Shewanellaceae; genus Shewanella; species Shewanella sp. KJ2020. The sequence continues at coordinate 20,808 of NZ_JAKUKD010000033.1, forward strand.
GCTCCCATTTGCAACTTATGCCAATCACCGCCAAAGGTATAAGTGGTGAAGAGTTTTAACTGCTGGCGTGGTGAAGTGGTATTGATGCGTTTGCCCTCAGGATCTTCGCTAGTGAACTGGGTGTAGCCTAAGTAAAGATTCCAGTCATCAGTGATTTTACCTGTGGATTCAAACTCAAATCCCTGTGTTTTTGTTCCGTTTACGCCTTCATACACTTGCGTTGTTGTTCCTGGGATCACATCACCAGTGCTGACTCCGACATTGTCTTGTCTGATCTCAAATACTGATAGTGACATATCTAAAGCCTCATCAAACAGGCTCGCCTTAATCCCGCCTTCGTAGTTTTTCCCTTTGACTGGATCTAGGTAGCTTTTATCGATTCTTTGTTTAGTTTGTGGTGCAAAAATATCCGTATAACTGGCGTAGAGCGAATATTGCTCGGTGAGGGCGTAGGTGAGGCCGAAGTAAGTGGTGAGTTCGTTGCTGATACTGAAATCGTAAAGACTGCCAAAGTTATCTTGGTCGGTTTCCCACTCATTGAGGCGTAATCCAACGAGGACGGCTAAGGCGTCGCTGAGATTAAGCTGAGTCGCCACATAGGCAGCGCTCTGTTTGGTTTCGCCAAATGAACCTGTGGTATAGGTTTCTTTCCACTGAGGTTTTGGATATTGGAAGTTCGGATCGCGAAAATCTCCCAGTGGTGGTACTGCCGCAGTGGGATAATAGTAGGGATTGGCGAACTCTTGGCGTTGGCCATTCCAGCCAAACATCAATTGATGTTCTAATCCAAAGAGTTGGTATTGTCCTTCGGCGCGCAAATCCACATTGTGTTGGGTGCGACTACCGTCGACATAGGCGATAGAGCCTGCTGTTGCGCCTATATTCGTTACAGGATCGGGATAGCCCGTGGCCCATAGCACATCGAACTCCAACGAGTTGTCGCCATAGGTGTAAGTGCCTTTTAGGTTCCAACCGTTATCTAATCTGTGTTCTAGACTGGCAAAGGTATTGAGGCCTTGGGTATGCGCCGAGCCCCAATCAGGCGCCGTTGAAGTGGCGCGATCATAATTAGTGCGACTGCCATCGCTGTAAAATAGCGGTAAGCCGCCCGACATAGTGCCGCTCGGTGTGGCATCTTGGTAATCGACCCCTAGGGTGAATAAGGTGCTATCGCCAATATCTGTTTCGACTATGCCGTATAGCGTAGTGCGCTGCTGCTCGTATCTGTCTTGAAACGAATCTTTATCCTGATAGGCGGCCACCGCGCGACCGCGCACAGAACCCGAATCATTTAAGCCGCTGGAAACATCGACCATACCGCGCACATTATTCCATGAGCCCACACTTAGGGATGTGTTGCCCATAAACTCTTGAGTCGGGCGTTTACGGATAAGGTTAATGGCCGCCGAGGGATTACCCGCACCTGTCATTAAACCTGTTGCGCCGCGTACCACCTTTACTCGCTCGTAGATGGCAGTGTCGATCAGATTATCCCCATAGTTAAAGCGGGTGTCGTAGGTGGTGGGTACGCCATCGTACAAAATGCTGGTCACTGCAATGCCGCGGGCACTAATACTGTATCTGTCGTTATCCATAGGGCGGGCATTGATCCCCGCAACGCTGGTCATGGCATCAATCACGCTATTAAGCTGTTGATCGTTCATCATCTGGCGGGTGATAGATGTGACCGACTGCGGCGTTTCTAGATAGGATAAATCGAGCCCAGTTGCCGTGTTCATCGCTTGGGTTTTATAGCGATTGTCGTGTAAATCCTTAGCGCCAATGACATTGATGACTTCAATTTCTTTCTGGTGTTTTTTAGTCTTATTATCCGCATCGACAGTGTCCGCTGTGGCATGGGGAACCGTGGCTAATATGGCTGAGCACAGCAATAGCTTCGGGTTAACGAGGGCTTGCCGACAGACGAGTGCGATGTTGGAGAGAGGAAAAGTCTTCATAATGTTGATCTTTAATTCCATTTAGGTTGGGGTTAAACAAGCTGGGCCAATATTGGCCCATGCTAAAATTTCGGGTTTATCCACTTTGTGGTGGGTTAACGTGTCTTTTGCTCAGCGCTGCCAAGCTTTGGGCGCTTAAAGGCATGGCTTTGTCTAAAGGCCGCCAAGGGGTTATCGATACCACCGGCGAAGCGCAGGTTTTTCTCCCTGTCGGCGAGATCTATCATTTGTTGATTATTATTCAATTGGATACGATTGAGGCAGGTGCGTACAAAGCTGTCCTTAAACAGATCGTATTGGGCAAATTTGGCGGCCAAATGTGGATGCTGGGCTTGGTAATCACGTACATTGTCCGCCACTAATTCCCAGAATTGGCTTTCACTGACGCTGGTTTGCTCATCGAGCAGCGGTGCTAAATAGCGGAAAATACAGTCAAAAATATCCAGTAAGATGTAGTTAAGCTTCATCTCTTCTTCAAGGCTTACCGCCAGGCGTTTGACATCATCAGGTAGCGGCGAAGCGCCATTGAGTACCGCGACTTCTTCGCCTATGTCTTTCATCAAAATCTTGACTGGCACATATTCATCGAGCACTAAAATCAGGTTTTCACCATGGGGCATAAAGACTAGATCGTAGGCAAAAAAGGCATGTAACAGCGGCGATAAATACAGGTTTAAGTAGCGACTGACCCAATCCTTTGCAGGTAAGCCAGAGGCAGCAATTAAGGCTGCAATCAGCGCTTTATCTTCATGATCCGTGTGCAGTAGGGCAGCCATGGTCATCAGATTTTGCTTAGGCTCAATGTGCGGCAGTGGGCTTTCGCGCCACAGTGCCGAGAGCATTTTTTTGTAGGCGCTATCTTGGGTGAGTGCCTGTTCGTAATAATGGTGGTGGTAACCTATGGCGGCAATTTCCTTTAGGATCACAAAGCCTTGCTGAGTAAAGTAAGGATCGCTCTCAACCAAGTTCGCCACCCACGCATTAATTTGCGGTGTGCAGCTCATGTAAAGGGGCGATAGACCACGCATAAAGCCCATATTTAGGATAGAAAGCGCGGTTTTGACGTAGCACTTTTGCGGCGATGCAAGATTGAAGAAAGTGCGTATCGATTGCTGCACTTGGTATTGCTCATTGCCTTCACCAAGATAAACCAGATCGCCACGAGCTATGTCGCCGGCAAAGACACGGGCGATTTTTTCACGCCACTGCCAAGGATGCACAGGCATAAAGTAGAAGTCCTGTGGATCATGCTGCTGGGTTTTAAGACGTTGTTGGAAGTCAGTGAACTGCTGGCCAAGCTCTTCCTTGAGTAACGCGTCGTGACTCAAGTTTTCGAGGGCGGCAAACGTGGTTTTGCTCTTGCGCACCCCAAGCCAGACTAACTGCATTGGCATCGCGCTTTCTGGCGCAAATTGACGGTAATCCTGCATATCGAAGCCAATCCGACCGTTATTGGCAATAAACACCGGATGGCCTTCAGTCATACCCGCTTCTATGCTCTGATAATCGGCTCGCGCCAGCGTGGCGGCGGGGATTGCCTGATGCGCTAACTTGTACGCCTTGCTATAAAGCGTGCTAGTGATTTCCTCTAAATAGGTAGGCAGTAAAGCTTCGCTGATCCCTAAGTCATTTTTAAGGGAAATAATCAGCGACATCGCATCGAGGGTTTGTTCTTTGCCCGCGTTAGAAACGCGGATGGAATCTGCATCAATCGCGAGATGATCGAGCTGATAGTGCCGCGCACTAAAATAGTAAGTGCTGTCTTTGAGCCGCAGTTCATAGTGATTAAGCCCCGCTTTTTGCCCGTAAAGAGTCGGTGTGATGAGCTTCTCATGGGTGAATTCGCAGAGGATTTTCTTCACTAAATGCCGATTCGCCGCTTGCCAATAGGCGGGGGTTAAATGCTCTGGCATAGACGTCGAGGTTGACGATAGCGCTGGGCCTTGTTGAGCATGTACTGATTGATCATGATGATCTTGCGTTGGCAATGGATTTATTAATAAGGCTTTTGTGGGTAAGTTCATCTAATTCACCTAAAGAATCGATAATGTTATGGGAGAGGTTGCGGGTGCTTTGAACGAGCTTGGCAGCAATGAGCTTGTCTGGGCTAAGCCCGTCGAAGAGGGCGGGTTTGATGCCAGCTGGCGATCGGCCGCAGTGCAAAATCCGAGGTAAGCGGCTTTAGTACTTAATTGAATCGCTTTTTCATAGCGAATGCCCACTCGGCTATTTAAGCGATGAATTTTGCCATTGAGTTGATCGGGTTCAACCACAAGGCGGTTAAAGGCCAATTTTTCAAGCACAAGCTTAGCTATCGCATCCATCACTTTGAAAGATAAGCCGCTGATTGGGCAGCCATCGGGCGGCGCAATAATTAAGTGCATACCGCAATCCCCCGGCGCAACAGGATAGTGGTGGCCGACTTCATCGTGGGCGGGATCGTAGAGTTCCACCATAAATAGCGCTTTGCCCTGCCATTCACCTATCAAGGCAAACTTGTGCTGCGTGGCTGCCATAAGGTTCTCTATGGCGGCGAGACTCAAGCCTTGCATACCCCAAAACTGCGCATACTCTTGGTTAAACCAAGACGGCAGTGTTGGTGTGTCTTGCTTAAGATCTAACGCTCTGAACTGGAAATCATTGATGCTTGTAATAGCCGATAGCTGTGTTAAATCTAGCCGCGTTAAACAATGGTCACTAAATTGACTCGCCATTATTGCGCCTCCTTATTCGGCGCCATCAAGACTGACATATGGGGCCCCGCACCTGAACTCGTGCCTGCACTAATACTTGAAGTCGGCATTTGGGTTGGGTACAGACTTTGAGGCGCATCAGCAGTATTTGTGTGATCTGAGACCTTAGTGAAGTTTTTAGGATTAAGATTCAATGTATTGATTGCATTGGCGCCGCAGGGCTGATGACTGGATAATTTAGAAGGATCGAAGGTTTGAAAGGCGATATGTTCTTCAATATGGTAGGGCGCATAACCAAGCACGGCCTTTAAGATAATACCGTTGCGATAACAGCCCATACCCAGATCCGGTGAACTTATCCCATGGGTATGCAAACCGACATTCTGGACAAAAATATCCCCACGAATATCTATGCTGTAGTCGCGCTGCACGCTAAGTTGTCCGGCGTCATCGAATTCGACTTGTTGCTTAATACCATTGATAAACTCGGGTAAACGATAGTGGTAGCCTGTGCCTAAAATGACGGCGCCCGTTTCTTGCTCAAAAGTGTGATTTTTTTCATTGTGGTGGAAATGCAACTTGAGCCTATTGGCTTGGGGCTCGATATGAGTCAGCGCCGCATTTGTCATCAGTTGGCATTGAAAATCGGCCAATAGGCGCTTTTGGTATAACAAGTCGTAAATGTCGTTGATAAGCTCAGTATTTATCCCTTTGTAGAGCTGTTTCTGGCTGGCGATCAGTGAGCATCTTTGATGTGGGAGCAACTCGTGGAAGTAATCGACATAATCCGGCGAAGTCATCTCTAAAGTAAGCTTGGTATATTCCAAGGGGTAAAAACGTGGTGATCGCGTCATCCAATTGAGTTGATAGCCATAGGTATCAATGTCTTGCAGTAGGTCGTAAAACACTTCTGCCGCACTTTGGCCACTGCCAATCACTGTGATGGCATTCTGACTCTGCAAGTAGGTTTTTTGCTGCATATAGCTGGCGGTATGCATGACCCGTGCATCTTGGATTGGGCAATCCTTTGGCAGATAAGGTTCTGTTCCTGTGCCTAACACTAGCTTTCGGCATTGATAGGTATGGGTTTTACCACTGCGTCTATCAAAACCAGTGACGCGATAAATCCCTTCACCGGCGTTGTAATTGACTTGAGTGACCTTAAAACCAAATTTAAGGTTACTGAGTTGTTGGCTCACCCATTGGCAGTACAAGTTGTATTCGTGGCGGGGTAAAAAGAAATTTTCTCGAATATAAAAGGGATAGAGTCTACCCGTCTGTTTGGCAAAATTAAGGTAACTGTAACGGCTGGTGGGATCGGCCATAGTCACCAGATCCGACATAAAGGGGGTTTGCAGTCTTGAGGATTTGAGTAGCATGCCTGGATGCCAATCGAAGCTGGTTTTAGCATCTAAAAATAAACAGTTAAAGTCGTCGATAGGTTCTGATAGGGCGGCTAGGCCAAGATTGAACGGACCAATGCCTATGCCAAGTAGATCAAAGATTTCGCGATCCATTTCCCTTTGTAGTGTAGTCACTTACGCCTCCTTTGGTTCTATTGTGCTAAGTAGAACTTTTCCTGTGATAGTCGAGTGATAAGCGAGAATTTAGTGGATATCTCTGCCATAACTGATTTGGCAATCCATTTATCTCGCTAATAGCGTTTTCAGCTATATCTTCCTGCTACGGTTATCTTGGATGATAACGGATAGGTAAATTAGCACTTTGAAAAATACAAATGCAAATCGTTATCATTTGAGTGCGTGGAATGGTTAATACTTTTAGCGGATATAAAAAAGAATTGTATTTTGTATGGCTGTGACAATGTTTGGTGACTATTGTCGTTGGCAAGAGAGACGTTTTTTGTGGAATGATGTTATGAATTACTTTGTAAAACAGTCTATTAATTTATTTTTAGGTCTAAATACCCATTCAGCTCGACCCGTTGAATTGACATTGAATACGCCCTAAATGAGAGGTGATAGTGACAAAATGAGGTCAGTGTAAATCGACTGTAAATCTCTAGATATTGAACTTTCGATGAGAGGACGATGATATTTTGTTGTTTAAAAACGGCACTAAATAAAGGGTCATTAGGGCGTTAGTATGGTTTCACGCAGAGTGGAAAGCTGATGTGTCATGTTAATTGACCTGTTGAAAACCGTTTTTAACGACGGTTTTCGGTTTTAATTCATAAACAGGATGAATAAATATCTGCCAATACTAAGGGAGTTCGACAAAGGCGGCGGTGAGTTTACGTACTAAAGGTAACACCATCAGCAATGTCGGAAAGGCAACAATCCATGAGATCAGCCAAGCGCCGAGCCAGAGTTCGATAAATTGCGCTGAAGCGCCAACGCCATTGAAAGTGCTGATCCCAGAAACGATACAACTCATGAGAATAGAAAGAAAAAAGGGCATAACCACAGTGGCATACTTGGCCGGTAATTTTGGGGTGCCCAAAAAAGTACGAGGTTTGTTATCGGGTAAAGATTTAGAAACGGTCATCGGATCCTCTAATGGAAATGTATCAGGCGAATGATTGGCTAAAGGCTAGCACTATACCTTCTTTTATCGACTCAATTCATCCAATTTGTTACCCAAAGTTCACCCGTCACATTAACCCAATCACTGAGTGAGATAGGGGATTTCCCCAGTTCATTATCGAAGGGGATCTGTAAGTTTGATTGCAACAGGTAAATCGTATCTTCGGGTGTTTGGCTGATGTCGATGATTTGTCCTGAAGCTTCAAAGTGGCAGTTATGCAGCGGAAACTGCATATGCTGACGTGGCGCTTGCTCAATGATGTCAACTTGAGGGCTCGCATTCGCCAGCCGACCCAATAATTCGACCGTCACCCATTGGTTAAGGGGAAAGCGCGCTTTTGCCTGCTGATCGCTGCCTTGGTAGTAAAACCAAATGGGCGCGCCATTGTCGCATTTTGCGGCTACTTCCCCTTCAAATCCACAGCCCCATGGTGTGAGTTCGAGAATATAGATCCGATACTGCATAAAAAGTCCGTTTTATTGTTGATGCGTCCATGCTACCGAGGAACTGTGACTAAATAAATACACAGTTAGTTTAGGTTGCCGCCTTCATTGCGTGAGTAAATTCCCCGAGCGTTGCAAGTAGCTTAGCTTCATCGTGCTGGTGGGTTTCGATGATTTTTACGACAGCAGAGCCTGAAATCGCCCCCGCAGCGCCCGCTTTGATGGCCTCGCTCACCTGTGAAGGCTCGGCAATACCAAAACCGAGGAGCGGTGGCGGCGCGTTAAAAGTCTTTAACTGAGATAAAATTTCCTCTACCGGCACGCCAGCTTTAGTGTCTGTGCCTGTGACCCCTGCGCGGGATAACAGGTAAGTGTAACCTTCACCGCTTTTACTCACTTGCTCAAGGGTTTCACTGTCGGCATTGGGCGGCGCGATAAAAATGGGTGCAATACCATGGGCTTTAGCGGCCTCGCTAAAGGGCGCGGATTCTTCCACAGGCACATCGGCGATAAGTACTGAATCCACACCCGCGTGCTGCGCTTTGGCGTAAAACGCATCTATGCCGTTAGCAAAAACTAAGTTTGCATACAGCAGCAAACCGATTGGCAGTTCAGGGTATTTGGCACGCACTTGGGCAAGCAATTCAAAACACGCCGTTGGAGTCGTGCCCGCGGCTAAAGAACGCAGGTTAGCGCCTTGGATCACAGGGCCATCGGCCAAGGGATCGGAAAACGGAAAGCCCAGTTCTAAGGCATCTGCGCCGTTTTGCACTAAGGTATCGATAATTTTTAGTGATAACTCAGGGCTAGGATCGCCAAGGGTGACGAAGGGGACAAAAGCGCCACGACCTTCTGCCTTGAGTTTGGTAAAGGTGGCTTGGTATCGGCCAGTGTTGGTAGACGTGTCACTCATGCTTATTATTCCTCTTTACCATTCAAAATGTCAGAAACGGTGAAAATATCTTTGTCGCCACGACCGGAAAGATTGACCACTAAAATGGTTTCCTTAGTGCACTCGCGCGCCATTTTGACGGCATAGGCGAGGGCATGGGCCGATTCCAATGCGGGAATAATGCCTTCGCAGCGCGCCAGTTGTTGGAAGGCTTCTAAGGCTTCATCATCGGTAGCCGATTCATAACGGGCGCGGCCTGTTGCATTGAGGTGCGCGTGCTGCGGGCCAACGGAGGGGAAGTCCAATCCGGCTGAAATCGAGTAAGATTCTTCGATTTGCCCTTCGCTGTCTTGCATCAAAGGCGCTTTCATGCCGAAGAAAATACCTGTCTTACCGTGTTTGAGCGGCGCGCCGTGCATTGGCGTGTCTATGCCTTTACCCGCAGGTTCGACGCCAATCAGTTCGACACTTGGCTCGTCAATAAAGTCAGCAAACATGCCGATAGCGTTAGAGCCGCCACCCACACAGGCGATAACGGCATCGGGCAGGCGACCTTCACGTTCCAGCATTTGCTTCTTGGTTTCTTCGCCAATAATACGTTGGAATTCACGCACGATTGTTGGGAACGGATGTGGCCCCGCGGCTGTACCAAGTAAATAGTGGGCCTTTTCGTAGCTGCCAGACCAGTCGCGCATCGCCTCGTTGCAGGCATCTTTTAGGGTGGCAGAACCTGAGGTGACAGGAATGACTTCTGCGCCCATCAAACGCATTCTAAATACGTTAGGTGATTGGCGCGCAACATCTTTCGCGCCCATATAGACTTTACATTTTAAGCCTAATAGCGCGCAGGCAAGGGCGGTGGCAACGCCGTGTTGCCCTGCGCCAGTTTCGGCAATAATTTCCTTTTTACCCATGCGCTTAGCCAGCAAGGCTTGGCCTAATACTTGGTTAGTTTTATGGGCGCCGCCGTGGAGTAAATCTTCCCGTTTAAGGTAGATTTTCACCATAGGGTTTGGGCTTAAATTGCGGGTTAAGGTGAGCGCCGTTGGCCGACCCGCGTAGTTTTTTAGTAAATCGGTAAATTCGGTTTTAAAGTCGTCATCATCTTGGGCTTCCACAAAGGCAGTTTCTAATTGCTTAAGGGCTGGCACTAAAATCTGTGGCACATACATGCCGCCATATTCGCCGAAATAAGGGTTAAGCTTTAGCTTGGTCATACCGTGTTCCTTATCTTATCAATCTGTTTATCAATGGCTTTACGCTCAAACATGTTTAAATGCATTGCTTTAGCTGAGCCACAGATATGAATGTTTTATCTCGCCATTTAGAAGCGTAAATTGGCAAAAGCCGTTTGGATCAGTTGCGCCGATTTAATCCCTGCGGCGGTTTCTAGGCCAGAATTAAAATCTAATCCGTAAAATCCTTGGGCATTGGCACTGGCCGCATTGTCTGGATTGAGTCCACCCGCCAACATGGCATGGGCCTTTTGCTGGCCTAAGGACTTCACATTAATATTTTGCCAATTAAAGGCTTGGCCCGAGCCGCCAAATTGGTCTGCCGTTTTACTATCAAACAGATATCGCGATGCTCCCTGAGGTAAGTTACCCATTTCCCCCGTTTGTGCATCGACGCTGACGGCTTTCCAAATTTGAGTGGTGAGTCCTGCTTGCTTAAGTCGCTCTGCGAGCTCTGCAATTTCAAGTTCTGTTTCCGCGCCGTGGAGCTGCACCGCAGCTAACTGCAAACGGGCGGCGATATCACAAATGGTTTCTGGCGCGGTATTAACAAATACGCCGACGAACTCAATGGCGGGGGCTGCGGATGCGCGATATTCCCTGAGCAATTGTTCAGCGGCATTAAGGGTTAAGGCGCGCGGGGATTTTTCAGCAAAAATCAGCCCGCCATAGACGGCGCCTGCGGTTGCCGCGGCGCGAATATCTTCCACACGGGTGAGGCCGCAGACTTTATTGTGACCGAAGATCAATTTACGGCAGGCGAGGTCTATATCAGACTCGGCCATAATCGAGCTGCCAACGAGGAAACCATCAACCAGTGGACTCAGGCGGCGTACTTGCTCATTGGTGTAGATGCCTGATTCGCTGATCACCACGCGGTCACTACCAATGTGTGGCGCAAGCGCTTCTGTGGTGGCGAGATCGGTACTCAAATCCCTTAAGTTACGGTTATTGATCCCGATAATTGGCGCATCTAATGCGATGGCGCGTTTAAGTTCCTCTTCGTTACTGACTTCGGTCAGTACATCGAGACGATACTTAGCGGCTTCTTTCACTAGACCTTGATATTGTTCATCATCCAGTACGGATAGCATTAACAGAATCGCATCGGCGCCTTGGTGGGCGGCGAGTTTGATTTGGTATTCGTCGACAAAAAAATCTTTACACAGAATAGGTTGGTTCACCCGAGCGCGCACCTTAGGGATATAGTCCATATCCCCTTGGAAGAATTGCTCGTCGGTTAATACCGAAATACCCGCCGCATATTTGCCATAAATATCGGCAATGGCTTCCACATTAAACACATCGCGAATAAGCCCTTTCGAGGGGCTGGCTTTTTTACATTCTAAAATGTAACCCGCCTTAGGCGCCTTGAGTGCGGCAAATAAACTGCGGTCAGAGATTTTTGGCGATAAGCTTGCCTCAGGGAAACGCAGTTTCAGGGCGGCAATATGGGCCGCTTTGGTATCGACTATACGGGTTAACACATTACTTTTTGGCATAGGGTTAGTTTGCGCCTGTGGCTGAGTTCTCATATCTTGGCTAGCTGTTATCGGTTCTTGAGTCATGGCCACTTATTCCTTGGTTTCACTGCTGACTTTAGCTAATTGGCTTAACAATTCAAAGGCTTTACCGCTTTGAATGGTTGCGAGCGCCAGTAAGGTTCCTGCTTTGACTGAATCCGCAATCCCACACACATACAAAGCACAACCGGCATTGATGGCGACCGCATTAGTGTGTGCATCCGTGCCGTAACCTTTTAAAATTGCCTCGGTGATCAAGGCATTCTTGGCGGGTTCGCCCCCTTCTAAGTCCGTTATTTGCGCTAAAGGCACGCCTAAATCGGCGGGCGTGAGCTGATATTCTATGATATCGCCGTCTTTTAACTCGGCCACTTGGGTGTTGCCGTGCAGTGCGATTTCATCTAAACCGCTACCGTGCACTACCATAGCGCGTTTTGTGCCAAGCGCCTTTAATACTTTCGCTATCGGTAAGACTAACTCTGGGCTGTACACACCAAGCAACATAAACTCGGGGCGGGCAGGATTGATAAGCGGCCCTAACACATTGAATAAGGTGCGTGTTTTCAGAGCTTGCCTGACTGGCCCCGCATGTTTTACTCCGCCGTGGTAGTGGGGCGCAAACAAAAAGCACAGGTTCAATGCGTCGAGGCAACGACTGGCGGTGTCTGGTGACATGGTTAAGTCGATGCCAAATTGCGCCAATAGATCCGATGAGCCCGATTTACTCGACACGCTACGATTGCCGTGTTTGGCGACCTTAGCGCCCGCCGCCGCGGCCACAAAGGCCGCAGTGGTGGAAATGTTAATGGTATTAAAACCATCGCCACCTGTGCCAACGATGTCAACGATGCCATTGCTAAGGCTATCGCCACTCGTGTAGGGAAAAGTCTTGGCGGCGGCGCGCATCGCATCGGCGGCGCCGCTGATCTCATCTATGGTCTCGCCGCGTATTTTCAGCGCGACTAACATGCCCGCCATTGTGGCTTCACTCATTTCACCGCGAATTAACGCGCTAAAAATTTCAAAGGTTTGCTCGCGACTTAAACTTTTACCTTGGTATAAAAGGTCGAGTAAAGGCTGAGTAGGATTGGTACTCATGCGCTTACTCCTGTTGTCATTTCTTGGGTAAGAAAGGCTAAAGTTTGAATAAGCAGTGTGCTGCCCAACGTCGTTAGAATCGATTCTGGGTGGAACTGAAAGCCAACGGCTCTGTGCTCAGGGTGCAAAATCGCCATCGGCATAGTGTCAGTCGTTGCGATCACTTGCAGGCAATCAGGCACGTGAGTGGCGACGAGGCTGTGATAACGGGCAACGGGCAGGGGAGAGGGCAAACCGGCAAATACGCCAGTGCCATCATGGAAAGTCGGGCTTGCCTTGCCGTGCACCACAAAGGGCGCGCGCGCCACTGTGCCGCCGTAATATTCCACCATGGCTTGATGTCCAAGGCAGATCCCTAGCATAGGGACTTTACCTGCGACTTTGGCGATAAGCGCCATCATAGAGCCCGCCTCATGGGGCGCGCCAGGACCGGGTGATAACACCAGCGCTGCGGGTTCTTGTTCATTAAGCAGTTTTTCCGCGATATAGTCGGCGGCAACATCGTTGCGATAAATCACCACTTCACAACCTAGGCTGCGAAATTGATCCACTAGGTTGTAGGTAAAGGAGTCAAAGTTATCGAGTAGATAGAGTTTCATATTTGGCTCCTATTATTGCGGTATGTTGAGGTTTTGATTTACTGGTAGTCCAGCGCCCATCTTGATGGCCGAAATCACGGCTTGGGCTTTTTGACGGGTTTCGTCAGCCTCGCTTTGGGGATCAGAATCAAATACCACGCCCGCGCCCGCTTGAATAAAGGCGGTGCCATTTTTAACAAAGGCGGAGCGAATAACGATGCAAGTGTCCATATCCCCAAGGGCGTTAAGGTAACCCACTGCGCCGCCGTAGCTGCCGCGGCGGGCTTTTTCCGCTTGGCGTACCAGTTGTGATGCGCGTACTTTTGGAGCGCCCACTAATGTGCCCATATTCATACAGGCCTGATAAGCATGCAGGGCATCTAAGTCCTGGCGCAGTTGCCCCGTCACGCGACTAACGAGGTGCATCACGTGGGAATAACGGTCCACTTTTAATAATTCAGCGACTTTACGGCTGCCGCTTTGGCTGATGCGGGCGATATCGTTGCGCGCTAAATCGACCAGCATTAAGTGTTCCGACAGTTCTTTTTTATCTAAGCGCAGTTCAAGTTCGATACGGCTATCTAAGTCAAAATCAATCTCACCCGTGGCGGTTTTGCCACGCTTACGAGTGCCGGCAATCGGGTAGACTTCGACTTGATTACTGCTGGCATCAAATTTGAGCGCACTTTCTGGCGAGGCGCCAAACAGGGTGAAATCATGGCCCCTAAAATAAAACATGTAAGGGCTTGGGTTTGTCAGGCGCAGAGCACGATAAGCGCCTAAGGTATTCGGGCAAGGCAAACTAAAGCTACGGGATGGCACTACTTGGAAAATATCCCCCGCAATAATGTGTTCTTTCAAATCGATAACGGTTTGTTTGAACTCCTCATCGGAAATATTGACTCGCTCAGTCGCGTCGATGGCGACCAGTGTCGGAATATCAGCAGGTGAATTACCGAGGGTTTGACACTCTGCGGTTAAACTTTGTACCCGCTCACTTAGCGCGGTAGTGACAGTGGCACAGTGATCCGAATCAAGGCTGAAGTTATGGGTAATAATGTTGGCTTGTTTCAGCTTATGGTCAATCAGGATTAAGGTTTCGGCGAGGTAGAATAAGTAATCTGGACAATCGTTATCGCGATTTGGTGCGGCAGGCAGCGGCTCAACGGTATCAATCAAGTCGTAGGCTAGTACGCCACCTAAAAACAGATCCTCAACGGCGGGTTTAGTTTGGCCGTCAGTATGAGCGCCACAATCAATTTGCTGGATAAACATCCGCAGGCCATCGAGTGGCGAGGTAGATTTTAAGCGTGCATCTTCATCCTGCAACTGAGTGTCTTTTTGCAGCGTCACCACTAAGGTTAAGTTATCACAGGCAACACTGGCCGCTGCGCTGAAAAACCGTGCGATAGGGGCGAGTAAGCTCGCGCCATTGTCGGTCAGTGCGGTGAAGGTCAGTTGGTAACTATCGCAGCGGATCATCATGGCGGCATGGGTCATTACCATGCTTTTTACGTGATCTTTACTGTCGATTTCGGCCGATTCGAGCAACATAGTATGGGGCGCATCTTGGGTGATGTGCTGATATAAGCGCAATGGGTCGCTGTGGTAGGTTAATGCCGCCTTGAGCGTGCTTGAGCGTGCGAATGTCTGTTTGGGCATGTTCATACTCCAGCTACCTGATTAAATGTCTTTAACATCATGAGTTATCTCGCTTTCTTAACTTTTTACCCGAGTTTGCCGACATTTTTCGCACCTAACAAAAAAGCCCGCATTTCTGCGGGCTTCTTGTTGATTCTGGTCACTTTCAAATGAGCACAGAGCTTCACACCACCCGCTACGTTGGGAAGTGCCACCACCAAATGATGTTTAATGAAGCGTTAATGTGGGTCATTCAAAAGGGTCTCGCTAATTCGTTAATGGACCTATAGAAAACATGAGCCGAGCAATAATGTCAATTGAATATTTTTCAAATTAGATCATTTGTGGTCAAAAATCCTTAGGTTAAATCGGCAATCCTTGGCATAAAGTGCGAGATAACTGCACATTTCTTAACAAATTCGCGTACAATAGCCCCATGAATACTCAAAGCATATTGGCTGATTTACACAGCCACACGACCGCGTCCGATGGTCAGTTAACGCCGTCTGAATTGGTGGCCAGAGCCCTTGAAAAGGGGGTGCAATTATTTGCCATTACCGATCACGATACGGTTGCAGGTTTAGCAGAGGCCCGTCACTTTAATCAGGCCCAGGCGAACCCGCTTAAATTGATTTCAGGGGTCGAAATATCGACTCGCTGGAACAGTTATGATATTCACATCGTTGCGTTGAATTTCGATGCCGATAACCCAGCGCTATTAGCATTTTTAGAAAACCAGCGCGAATTGCGCGAGTTACGTGCCCAAGAAATTGGTCATAGATTAGCTAAGGCGGGCATTGAAGGTGCCTACGAAGGTGCCAAGGCATTGGCGGGTGATGCGGCTTTAAGCCGTGGTCATTATGCCCGTTGGATGGCGGAAAATGGCCATGCTGTGGATATGCCAAGCGTATTTAAACGCTATCTGGCTCGCGGTAAAACCGGTTACGTGCCCAATAATTGGGGCGATATGGCCAGCGCGATTGCAGTGATCCACAACGCAGGTGGATTAGCTGTTTTAGCCCACCCTAGCGGTTACAAGTTATCGGCTAAGTGGCTTAAGCGTTTAGTGCGCGAATTTAAAGAAGCGGGTGGAGATGCCATGGAAGTGGTACTCGGCCAGCAAACGGTGGACGATAGGGCAAATCTTGCAGCTCTTAGCGTTCAAAATCAGTTGCTTGCATCGATAGGAAGTGATTTTCACTTTCCAAGTAATTGGATAGAATTAGGTAAAAATCTGTATCAGCCCCAAGGTATTGATTGGGTCTGGCAGTCAGGATCTTGGGTGGAACGACCATGAGTCAGTTTTTTTATGTACATGAAGTAAATCCGCAAACACGCCTTATCAGTCAAGCCGTTGCCGCCTTAAAAGCGGGCGGTGTGATTGTTTATCCCACCGATTCGGGCTATGCCTTAGGCTGCTTGATTGGTGAGAAAGACGCGATGACGCGGATGGCGCGCATTCGTCAAATCGAGAACGATCATAACTTTTCATTGATGTGCCGCGATTTATCCGAGCTTGCGACTTACGCTAAAGTGGATAATCAGGCCTATCGCATTCTAAAAAGTTGCACGCCTGGGCCTTATACCTTCATTTTCAAAGCGACCAAAGAAGTGCCGCGTCGGCTGCAAAATGATAAGAAAAAAACCATAGGTATTCGCGTGCCCGACAATGTGATTGCGCTGGCACTGCTCGAAGCCTTAGATGCGCCGCTGATGTCAACCAGCTTAGTGATGCCGAATGCGGAATTTGCCGAGTCGGATCCCGAGCACATTCGCGATCTGCTCGAACATCAAGTGGATGTGATTATCCACGGCGGTTATTTAGGCGAAAAGCCGACCACAGTGATCGATATGTCCGAAGATGGCGCCGAAATTTTGCGTGAAGGAGCGGGGGATATCAGCCCTTTTCTGTGATTGCGACAGTTTGAAAACTCATTTATCGGTTTCTTTCGCGGCATAAAGCGGCTATTTGGCAGTTTTATCGCCGCAAATTTACGGGTATAATCGCGCGTTTGGCGTAAGGCCATAGGTGATTGTGTTAAATCTGTGGGTGTGACACGGAGAAAATGGCGGATGCAGGGCACGCAACAGAGTTTACCCTTAGCCGTTATTCGCGGTCAGGCAATGACCGAAATGCCGCAGGATTTGTTTATTCCGCCCGAGGCATTGGAAGTTTTTCTGGAGTCCTTTGAAGGGCCATTAGATTTACTTTTATATCTGATCCGTAAGCAAAAATTAGATGTTGTCGATTTACCCATTCAGCAAATCACCGCCCAGTATTTAGAATACATCGCGATGCTGACCCTGGCGCGTATCGAGCTTGCCGCCGATTACTTAGTGATGGCAGCAACCCTTGCGGAGATTAAATCCCGTTTGCTGTTGCCGCGTATGGTGGCAGAGGATGAGGTTGAGGAAGATCCGCGGGCGCAACTGATCCGTCAGTTAAAAGCCTATGAAGTGATTAAAGAAGCTGCGCAAAAAATGGACGATCTTCCGCGGCTTGAGCGGGATGTATTTCAAGCAAAGGCGATGGCCGCACCGAGTATTAAGCCGTTAGTGATCCCGCCAGAAGTTTCGTTATTTGAGATTGCCCGCGCCTTTGGCGATGTGCTCAAACGTATTGATGCCAATGAAGATCATCACGTTAAGCGTGAACATTTGTCGACCCGCGAGCGCATGAGCCAGATTTTAGCCATGTTGAACTCGGAGGATTTTACGGCATTTGAACGCTTATTTACCGTAGAAGAAGGCCGTGCAGGCGTGGTGGTGACCTTCTTAGCCTTGATGGAATTAGTCAAAGAGTTATTGGTCGAATTGTACCAAACAGAACCGTTTTCAATTATTTACGTAAAGGCCTATTAATTGATGCAGATAAATCCAATTCAATTAAAACAGCTGATAGAAGCGAGTCTGTTTGTATTGGGGAAACCCTTGTCGGTGAAAATGTTGAAAGAAACGGTACTCGTGGATTTCTCCGTTTCCAGAGACAAAATCAAAGCTGCATTGGACGAGCTGCAACAGGATTATCAGGAAAGAGGTGTGCAACTTGTGAAAGTCGCTGGGGGTTACCGCTTCCAGACCTTAGACGTACTGAGTCCTTTTTTGCAGCCCCTGTGGCAAGAAAAAGCGCCAAAATATTCGCGCGCGACATTGGAAACTTTGGCTGTGATTGCCTATCGTCAACCAGTGACCCGCGGCGATATTGAACAGGTGCGCGGTGTGGCCATTAGTAGCCACATCATTAAAAGTTTGTCAGATAGACATTGGATTAAAGTAGTTGGCCACAAAGAAGTCCCGGGGCGACCCGCACTGTATGCCACTACCTTAGAATTTTTAGCATATTTTGGCTTAGACACCTTAGCGGATCTCCCCGCGCTTACGGATGCTGAGTCATTGCAGGCGGTTTTTTCAGGACTGAAATTAGCGCCAGAACAGTCAGAAGAGCAAAATACTAATGAGTGAAAAATTGCAGAAAGTCTTGGCCCGTGCAGGCCATGGCTCCCGTCGTGAGATGGAGGCATGGATTGCTGCAGGTCGAGTTAGTATTGATGGTGTCATCGCTAACCTCGGTGACCGCATCGAAGCCGACGCAAAAGTGCGTATCGATGGTAGAGCGATTTCGCTTAAATCCGCCGATGATGTGATTTGCCGTGTGCTGGCATACCATAAACCCGAAGGCGAGATTTGTAGCCGTAAGGATCCCGAAGGTCGTCCAACGGTATTTGATCGTCTGCCTAAAGTGCGAGATTCGCGCTGGGTAGCCGTCGGCCGTTTAGACATTAACACTTCAGGTTTATTGTTGTTTACTTCAGATGGTGAATTAGCGAACCGCTTAATGCATCCATCGAACGAGGTTGACCGCGAATACGCCGTACGTACCTTCGGTGAAGTCCCTGAAGCCACGGTTCAGCGTCTGCGTACCGGTGTGATGTTAGAGGATGGCCCAGCGCAATTTGATAGCATCAAAGCCGCGGGTGGTGAAGGCATGAACCAGTGGTGGCATGTGTGTTTACGGGAAGGCCGTAACCGCGAAGTGCGCCGTCTCTGGGAATCCCAGGAAGTGCAGGTGAGCCGTTTGATCCGTATCCGTTATGGTATGGTCGAATTACCGAAATCTTTACCCCGTGGCGGCTGGGTTGAATTGCCAATAGAGCAAGTCAACTATTTGCGTCAATTGGCGGGTCTTGAACCCGAAACCCGCACTATGCTTGCCGCCGATAAACACAGCGTGGCCCGTGCTCAGGTCAAGAGCGCCAAAATTCGCCGCGCCGTGCGTAAGCATAAAGTCACTGGGGCGGGAAAAGCTAAACCAACGCGCCAGCGTAGTTAAGTTGTTCTATTCCAATGAAAAAGGCCGCTTAGCGGCCTTTTTGCTTTCTGTTAAATAAAAAATAAATTTACTGGGCGTTAAATTGCTGACCATTGACTGCGCTAGAGTCTTGCCCCATCAAATATAAATAGGTTGGCATAATTTCTTCAGCGGTTTTTAAATCTAATGGATTTTCAGCTGGATAGGCTTTTGCACGCATCTCAGTGCGGGTCGCACCTGGATTGATGCTGTTAACGCGTACTGAAGTGCCATCGCATTCGTGGGCGAGAACTTGCATCATGCCTTCGATGGCAAATTTGGAAAAGGCGTAGGGGCCCCAGTAGGCACGGCCCTGACGGCCAACACTGCTTGAAGTAAAGATAATCGAGGCGCTTGGCGCTTGACGCATGATGGGCAGCAGGGCTTTAGTCAGCATCACTTGGGCCGTCACATTCACTTTGAGCACATCTTCGAGGGATGGAATATCAATATGTTCGAACGGGCCTAGGGCGCCGAGTAAACTGGCGTTATGCAGTAAACCATCCAAATGACCAAACTGCTCGCTAATGGTTTCAGCCATATCACGGTAATTTTGCTCGGTCGCACCTTTAAGATCTAAGGGCACAATGGCGGGTGTTGGGTAACCGGCCTGTTCGATTACATCGTAAACGGCTTCGAGTTTTTTCACTGTTTTACCGAGTAAAATCACAGTGGCGCCGTGTTTGGCAAATTCAATTGCCGCCGCGCGACCGATACCTGCGCCAGCGCCTGTGACCAGGATAGTTTTACCTTGGAGTAAATCTTTTGCTGCTTGATATTCCAACATGAGCCTCTTTTTCCTCTTGGCGAAAATGCCCGCCACTTCTAGAGTCGCCGAACTGATAAACGCTCGTTTCAAACAAACGAATGAAACCTTGTTATCAATAGCTAAAATGTTTGTGACAAACTTGTGGCTAACTCAATATTTTTACGTTAACTTGAAACGAGTTAGGGCTAACATAAGCCCTATTAGTCATAGAGTTCGCGCTATTGTGACTAATTTCTTGGGGAAAACAAAATTATTACAACAAGATTTGGGGAAAAAAAATGAAAAGACTCATTTTGTGTGTTGCGATTGCATCTGCACTGGGCCTCACAGGATGTAGCGAGGACAGCTATAACGAACTCAAGGATAAGACTGATCCGCTCATCCCTGAATCCCATATGGTGTTCGACCCCGCTAATTCAAAGGTACCATTGCCAAACGATTTACTCTTTAGTGGCACGACCGATGGCACATTGTCGATTCCGGGTGAAAGCTCGGGCAACTATGTCGATCCACAAATCGCGCTTGGGGCGTTAGATGGTTGGTCGACAACATCACCGATTTCTATTGATATTGAAGTAGCAAAAAAACACGATGGTACACCACTGACCTTAATGGCGGCCTCCGTTGCGCAGCCAGGTGCGGTGAGAATGTTTGAGGCTACTGTGGGTGGTCCATTGTCTTCCGATCCTGAGTGCAAGGCTAAACCGTCGGTTTCAGCCTGTAAAGTGGGCGCCGAGTTACAGTTTGGCGTTGACTTTGTCTCGACGGCTTCTGGTAATAAAGTGGTAATAGTGCCACTCAAACCCCTTAAGGCTGGCCAGTCTTACATCTATGCCACCACTAACCTTATCCAAGACTCTGAGGGCAGAGGGATCGCTCCTTCAACAACCTATGGGCTGTTGAAAATGGATATCGAGACTTTACCCCTAGAAACCCCAGATCAATTGATGCTGCAAACCTTAGTCAACAGTTATGAGAAAGGCATTGCTGCGGCACATAATGTGGATACCTCCACCATTAGTTATGCAGGGCTATTTACGACTCAATCGGTTGCAAACGTCTATGAAACCACAAAATTGCTGATGGCACAGGGCGCGCCCTATGCGCCAAGTTTTGCGCAAATGCCAACGCCTACAGGTATCACAGTGGCTCAAGCAGCAGGACTAGGTCCTGAAGACGGTGCTGCCTATGTCGTGTCGAGTTTAGCGGATGTGTATACCGCTAAGATTAAGTTGCCGATTTACGGCGATTGTTCATCTGTGGGCTGTTTATCTTCAACGGGCCAACCTTTGATCAACGGCCACTGGAAAGCCCAAGGTGATAGTCCTGTTTCGGTATTATTAGCGCTGCAAGCGGGTACTTTGAGTCAAACCAACTTTGGGATGCAAGCCGTGGCTAACGGCATTGAAAACCCTGCCGATGCCTTAGCCAATCCGGCTTTGATGGCGGGCAAAACTTGGTTGCTAGATGATGGTACGCCGGCCGATAAAACCAAGCATTTAACGAAATTTAACCCTATCCCAGCAATTAAAGGCTATGAAACTGTCTCTGTACTGATTTCAATGCCTAATGCGACTAAATTAGCTGGCTTCTATCAGCAGCAAGGTTTGACTTTCACGCCGCCAACGTCAGGCTGGCCAACCACAATTGCCTTACATGGTTTAGGTGGTGGTAAAGAAATGTCACTGGCCTATGCTGGTACCTATGCGGCGATGGGCGTCGCCACTATGGCTATCGATATGCCACTCCATGGTGCGCGCTCCTTCGATGCGAACGGCGATGGGATTTATGAAGTCTCAGCAACTGATCCTTCTTTTGGGGCTGTGATTGGTCAACCCGATGCCTTTAAAAATGGCAATCCGTTAGTGTTTGTGAATATTTCGAGCACTTTGTCGGTAAGGGATAATTTCCGTCAGGCGACAATGGACCATTTAGGCGTACGTCTGGCGTTAACGGGTTTAGCACAGGCGTTAGCGCAGGCAAATCAACCGCAGGTCTTTGACGTATCGAAGATCAGTGCCCAAGGTCTGAGCTTAGGTGCTATCGTTGGCACTGACTTTGCGACCTATGCCAGTACTGGTCTTAAGCATCCAGCGACGGGTGACACTTTACCTAATGCCTATGCTATCAATGCTGCGTCATTAGTGGCGCCTGCAGGAGGCTTAGCGGGCTCCTTTGCCGGCTCTGCAACCTTTGGCCCAGTGCTATTTAGTAATATTACCGCATCGGCAACCTTCCAGGCGCTGGTCGATAAAGCGAATACCGCAGGGTATGAGCCTGGCAGCCCAGAATATGCCGCATTAGTCGAAGCTGTGTACGCCCAGTTTATTCCCACCTTTGCCTTTGCGGTGCAAACGGCGGTGGACTCGGCGGACCCAGTGAACCATGCCGCTATGTTAAAAGCGACGGGTTTACCGGTTCATTTAATTGAAGTGGCAGGGGATGGCAACGGTAACTTACCGGATCAAGTGTTACCTAATCGCGTTGATAACTTCCCGTTATCGGGTACTGAGCCTTTGATCTCTGCTATTGGTTTACCTTGTGTCGACAGTACCAGTAAAGGTCCTGGCGCGGTGCGTTTCTCCAAGGGACACCATAGCTCTATTGTTGACCCAAGTGAGAAGGACTCCACCGATGGTATGGCTGCAGCAGCTACCGTTGAAATGCAAACCCAGGTAGCCACCTATGCCCTATCTGCGGGCAAAGGGGAAGCCACGGTTTTAGTCTCTGACAGTGGTGTGATTGCAACTTGTCCTAACTAATTGCCCTCAAATCCACAAAACCCAGCGAATGCTGGGTTTTTTTATGGGCCTTTAGGCTGTTAGAATAGCCCGCAATAAATTCAGTGAAGATATACGCAAATATGCGTCCCAATGGAGAGCACTTTGGAATTTTTATACGAGTATGGAATGTTTTTGGCGAAAGCCATCACTATTGTGGTCGCCATTATCGCCGTGGTCATTGTGGTGCTGGCTTCTACGGTAAAGCATAAGTCCGACAAGGGTGAGCTTAGGATCACTAACTTGTCTGAAGAGTTAGCCGAGCTTAAGCATGATTTGAAGGCTGAATTGCTATCAAAGAAACAATTCAAGGCCTACGAGAAACAATTGAAGGCTGAAGAAAAGGCCAAAGAAAAAGCCGCCGATGAAACCCACACTGGCAAAGTATTCGTGATCGATTTCAAAGGCAGTATCGATGCCGCTGAGGTGGCTTCACTGCGTGAGGAAATCAGCGCCATTTTAGCCATTGCCGAAAAAGGCGATGAAGTTATCGTCAATGTCGAGAGTGGTGGCGGTATGGTGCATGGCTATGGGTTAGCTTCCAGCCAACTCGACCGTTTACGTCAAGCCGATATTCCTCTGACCGTCTGCGTCGATAAAGTGGCGGCCAGTGGGGGCTATATGATGGCCTGTGTGGCCAATCGGATTTATGCGGCGCCCTTTGCTATTGTGGGTTCTATCGGCGTAGTCGCCCAGTTGCCTAACTTTAATCGGTTGCTGAAAAAACATGAGATTGACTACGAGCAACACACGGCGGGGGATTTTAAACGTACGCTGACAGTATTTGGTGAAAATACCGATGAAGGCAGGCAGAAATTCCAACAGGAATTGGAAGAAACCCATGTGCTGTTTAAATCCTTTGTGGGTAAGTATCGTCCAGAATTGGATTTGGCTAAAGTTGCGACAGGTGAGCATTGGTATGGCCAGCAGGCCATTGACTTAGGGCTTATCGATGCGATATCCACCAGTGATGATGTTCTCATGTCGCTGGCGGGTGAGCGTACCGTGTATAAGCTGCGCTATCAGATCAGGAAAAAGCTCGCCGATAAAATTGCCCATGGCGCATCTCTATCCGTTAATGCGATTTTTAATCGCCTCGTCGAGAAGAATCGCCCTATGTAAGGGCAAATGTAAGGGCAAATGTCACGGCTATGCCCCTTGATGCTGAACTCAGAACGCCTGCGATTTGCAGGCGTTTTTTATGGAAAATATCCATGGTACAAATTTGTACAATTTTCTAATATTAAGTTTAAATTAAGACTGTTAAAAATAAGGCAAATCTTATACAACTAATGGGTAAAGGATCGCACTAAGAGGAGGGGAGGTTTCATGTTACAACGCGTCGACTATAAAACGAATATGATGGTTGGAGACCAAACCTATCCTGCATTTGAACTGCGAAATATTTTGGACTTTATCGCCACCCAATTTGGGGCGACGGCGAAAGAGGAAGTCTGTTTGCATATTGGTCTTGGTCATCGGGAACTTGAGCACTACCAGTTTGTTTATGTGTGGCAAGTTGAATATGCCATGGAGTTTTTGCGTTTACAGAGCCAAGACCCAGATATTGGCACTAAATTAGGCTTAAGCTACACCGTGAGTAGCCTAGATGTGCTGTTACCGCATTTGGCACAGCTAACCACATTGCAAGCTTGTCTGCAGTTTGTCGTCAATCACCCTAGTTTAGTCGGTAGCTTTACCGATACTTTAATGCGGCTCGAAGACCAAAGCATTTGTATCCGTTGGTTGAATACGGGGCGCATTGAAAAGAGTCAATATCGGTTTCAGTTTCTTCACAGTATTGGCTCTTTGCTTGGGCTTGCGCGTGAGTTAACCGGGCAAACAATCCCTTTTGCCAGGATTAGCTTGGCGGAGCCAGCGCGCGATAGCCACTTTTTAGCGCAGGCAACGGGGGCTGAAATTTGTTTTGATAGCGAATATTTCGAATGGCATATCGATTTGAGTTGGCTGTCATTACCGATTATTTACACTTTTACCGAGCATCAAATTGCCGCGAGTGAGGTTAGGGCGGTTTCTTTTATCGACACTGTGCTAGGTGTTATCCGAGAGAGTTTCCCCAGTGTGCCAAACTTAGATGCGATGGCCGCTCATATCCATATGAGCGATAGAAGTTTTAGGCGAAAATTGGCTCAGTTGGGCTCAAGTTACCAGAGGCTGGTGGATCAAGTGCGTTGCCAAAAGGCGATTGAACTTATTCTCGCTAATCAATTGAGTATTGAGGCTATTGCCGAAACTATGGGCTATGCCGACGTCAGTCATTTTAGGCAATGTTTTAAGCATTGGATTGGTCATCCGCCCGGGTATTTTAGCCGCCTCAACAGCCATGAAATACATAAATAAGCTAAACACTGTTACCTAAATACGGCTCCCTATACACAGTTCCCTAAACTGGGTGCCAGTGAATCAATCCATTGCCTTATCAGTTCTACTCCCTCGCTATGCTCAATACTACGGCCTATGGGCGGCATTCTATCCTTAGGCTCTGACAGTGTTTGGCGGTACAGCATAATAGAGTGCTCCGCATTGCCGGGGACGATATCGTAATCGAGTCCTTTTGCTCCACCATCCCACCCTGGGGGCTGCTTGCAGATCCCATATTGATAACTACTGTGGTCGACATAAAACCCGAGTCTGAGTCCTGAGATGCTGGCAAAGCCATTGGCACTGTGGCAGTGGGCGCAATTCACATCTAAGTAGCCCTTAGCCCGGGCCGTTAAATCACTATTGGTCTCATTGATAGCAAAGGTTTTGCCTATTTCGCCTATGGGCGGTAAAGAGGTGATTAGCCCCTGCTGGGCCCACAGTTCCAACTGATTGATATTTTTGCCTTGATTGTGCACATCAAGGTTGAGTAGATGTGCCTTAAGGCCAATTGGGATGATTTGGCTGCTATTGTTTTGATTACTCTGGTGGCAAATTTTGCACTCGCCGCGACTAGGGATGGCATAGTCAAAGGTTTGAGTTTGGCCCTGATTGGTGAGTGTATGACGGACAGTGGCTCCCGCGGTTATCAGTCTGGCTTCTCCCTGCTGCCATTGGTAGGCAAGGCTAGTTCAGCCTAGGGATCTGTGGATTAACAGTCTGGTTTCGATAAGGGTTTCATTCGCAAAACCTGTAATGGCGGTGTCGAGTGGCAGGGTAAAGGTTTTGACGAGCACAGTGCCAACGGGGAGGTCAAATGCGTTCTGGGGTTGATATTGAATGGTTTTACCTTCGGGCAAATAGATAAAACGGTATTTACTGGCATAGTTTGAAAATAGCTGTGTCGCCAATTGGTAACTAAAACCGGGGGCTTTTGGCTGTGTGCTGGGGTTTAAAGGGTCGGTAAATAGTCCATATTGGCTTAATCTCGGGCAGTCTTCGGCCATTAGTGCCTGCCAGTTTACCTGAGATGTACTCTGCTCACACAAGCCTTGGGGTGTGGTGGGCACTGTGGGCACAGTGGGTGTCTCAGTACTGATATCTTGACTGTCACTGCCACCACAGGCGGCTATTTGGCTGCTGATAATGAAGATTAAGCTACACATTAAACTGTTTTTCATCGTAAACATCCATGCAATCGGAACTGTCTGCTATGTAAAAAGGCTGGCATGGCCCTGTCTCTCATACACAAATCCCTGAACAATGCTCAGGGATTTTTTTTGAACTCATTCCCCGCATTGTGATCAGATCGTCTAGGGCTAAATATTCGAGGCGATTATGATGAAGATGATGGATCCAGA
>NZ_JAKUKD010000034.1:0-900 GCF_024197625.1 Shewanella sp. KJ2020
TAGCTTAACCTTCGGGGGGGCGCTCACCACTTTGTGGTTCATGACTGGGGTGAAGTCGTAACAAGGTAGCCCTAGGGGAACCTGGGGCTGGATCACCTCCTTACCTATACGACTAACTCGATGCTTGTTGAGTGTTCACACAGATTTGCTTGATAGAAGAAAGAGTAAAGATAGGTTGGCCTAGGCTGATTTATCAAAGATGGGTCTGTAGCTCAGCTGGTTAGAGCGCACCCCTGATAAGGGTGAGGTCGGTGGTTCAAGTCCACTCTGACCCACCAAATCTTCGTTCTCCTTTGTTAATTTAACACTCGTTTAGTGAACTAAACGTCGCGTTAATTTGCAGCGGATAACTCGATTTGGCAAACCAATCCTTTTAGAGGTTTGGAACATCTTACTTACTCGCACTGCATGTAAATGGGGCTATAGCTCAGCTGGGAGAGCGCCTGCCTTGCACGCAGGAGGTCTGCGGTTCGATCCCGCATAGCTCCACCATTTATTGCATTATGGATAGAGATGCCAAAGATAAACTGAAAAATTATCTTTGGCTTTTTTAAGCCAGCTCTTTAACAATTTGGAAAGCTGATAGTATTAAACACAATGATGTCTGTCGTTGTGTTGATACGAAAAAGGTTTAATGCGAGAGCATTAAACATTGAGTTCTCAAACACTTTATTAAGTGTCTTGAATATTCAAGTCTAAGGCGAGTCCATCTTCTTGGTCGAAGATGAGACAAGTAAAACCAGCTGGTCGCAACAATTCAAGTGGCTCACGCAAGTGAAACTCATTTGGGTTGTATGGTTAAGCGACTAAGCGTATACGGTGGATGCCTTGGCAGTCAGAGGCGATGAAGGACGTAGTAACTTGCGAAAAGCGTTGGCGAGCTAGTAACAAGCATTTGAG
>NZ_JAKUKD010000035.1:0-22846 GCF_024197625.1 Shewanella sp. KJ2020
ACAAATGCCAAATAATAAGTGAACAGTTTATCGCAATACCTAGATGGGTCGTTAGCTCAGTCGGTAGAGCAGTTGGCTTTTAACCAATTGGTCGAAGGTTCGAATCCTTCACGACCCACCACTTATTTCTTCAGCTGTACCTCTCTCGAATTTCCCTGAATTTTCCACGTTAAACTCCAATATTGAGAACCTAATTCAATACCTTCGTTTTACTTATTCCACTGCACATATTTTTCTAACATAGTAGTGATAAAAACTAAAAAGGAGACCTTAGGTCTCCTTTTGCATTAAGCGGATCACATATCTATGTCACTTAATCTAACAGATTGTTATCACGAATATATTGTTCGAAGTCTGTGCAGCCACCTACGTGTTTTTCATCAACGAAAATTTGTGGAACGGTTTCTACTGGCTTACCCACTGTCTTTTCAAGATCTGCTTTAGAAATGCCTTCGGCATGAATATCGACATATCTAAATTTAAAGTCATCACGTTTTTCAACGAGCTGTTCAGACAGTTGTACCGCACGCACGCAATAAGGACAGCCGGGACGGCCAAAAATAACAACGAACATAATAGCTCCTTAGGATTACTTTATGGGTTTTATACCATAGGCACAGGTGAATTGATAATGTCAGATGTGTTTATTTTCAGTTTGATAGCGGCCTTGATAATCAAAATAGCTTTCGAGTAAATCCCAGCCCTTTTTATGCTTTTTTAGCAGCAAGAGATCGGGCATACGGAATTTATTCCGATCGCTGATTAACTCCGCCACCTTAGTATACTTTTTCGGTTTTAATCCTGGCGTACGGCTATGGGGGAAAATAAACAGCGCATATAGCGCCCTCCACTGGGCTGGCGTTTGCAGCTTAAAACGCCGAATAAAGCTATTGCCATCGATATCAAGGTATTGAACCTTGAGATTGCCATCATCGTCAATAAGCAGCATATCTTGGCATCGAAAGAGGTGATGGTGCTGCTTATTCAACACTTGCTTAAGGCGTTTGTCGGGGTCGATTAATGTGGATTGGCAATGCTGACAAATACGCGCAGCGATATCATTCTCTTCACCGCAATCAGGGCAAGATTTAGCGCGAAATCGAAAATCACACTGCCGCTTCTGACCTTGTACTTCGACTATACCCTGACAGCGGCGACCATAGTGTTCGATAATGTCGCCATCATCGTCTGTGAGTCCCCAAAAAATATTGGCAAAATGACATACAGGGCAGTGAACTTGGACTGGAACCGATTTGCTGTTTGGCTTAACTTGGCCTACCTCAGGGAAATATAAATCATAGCCATTTGCCGCATAATCAATGACTAAACAGTCTTTTTTCCCTTCGCTTAATCTGAGTCCACGGCCAATCATTTGTTGAAACAAGCCCACCGAAGCCGTAGGACGCAATATGGCGATGAGATCGACATGGGGAGCATCAAAGCCTGTTGTCAGTACGGCCACATTCACCAGAAATTTAAGCTCCTGCGTCTTAAACTGCTCGATTAAACTATCGCGCTCGCTATCTGGGGTTTGCGCCGTCACTATGGCGCTCTGCTGGTGATGTTCCTTACACAGCAGGGCAAAAATTTCCTCGGCATGGCGCACTGTGGCTGCAAAGATAATAATGCCCCTACGATGATGACTCAGCTCTATCAGTTGTTTAACGATAGCCGTTGTCGCTCGCCCAGCATGGTCAAGCAAGTCATTGACTTGTGTCTCGTGGTACTCGCCATTTTCATTGGGCTTAATCTGGCTGAAGTCATATTGGGCACTCAGACCATCAAATAATGTTGGCGGTGTTAAGTAACCTTGTTTGATCAACGGCCTTAGCGGCAGTTCAAAAATACACTGCTCAAATACGCCAAGTTCAGGGGAGCCAACTTTACCATGGTAATGCTTCTTATAAATCCAGCCAGTGCCAAGGCGATAGGGGGTTGCCGTGAGGCCTAACAAGCGCAGCTGTGGATTGTGTTGGCGTAAATGTGCGAGCAGTTGTTGGTACTGAGTGGTTTTTTCTAAGCTGACCCTGTGACATTCATCGATAATCACGAGGGAAAAAGCCCCATCAAATTGGGATAGTGCCCTTGCCGCCGATTGAATACTTGCAACGACGGTTTTTCCGTCTGTGGCTTTTTGATTGAGCCCAGCGGCATAGATGCTGGCCTCGGTGGTGAGTAAACCGACTTTCTGGGCGTTTTGTGCAACTAATTCTTTCACATGGGTGAGCACTAGCACTCGCCCTTTAGCAATGCGTGCAAGTTCGGCGATCACTATGCTCTTACCTGCACCCGTAGGTAATACTAATACGGCAGAATCAGTGCTTTGCCTAAAATGGTTCAGGGCAGCATCGACCGCTTGCTGTTGATAGTCTCTCAGTGTGACTGACATGCTGGGTTTGATGGACACGCTGGCGAAAAATCTATGCTGAAGATGAGTGAGTTGCCAAGCTTAACATATAAGGTAAAAAAAATGCCCCTTGGTTGGAGGGGCAAGCTAGAGAAAGGGGCAATCGGCACTTTCTCAACAGGGTTGGATTAACTCAAGGTTACCAATGAAAGGCTGCGCTTAATCAACCTGGTGAGCGATTAAGCGCAGAGTTTGTAAGCGCAGAGTTTGTAAGCGTAGAGTTCGGCTGGTTACTCGGTACGATTCAAACGGGTTTCAATCAAGGTTTCGATCACCGCTGGATCCGCTAAGGTGGACGCATCACCTAAATTTGTCACCTCGTTTGCAGCAATCTTACGCAGGAAGCGGCGCATAATTTTGCCTGAACGTGTCTTAGGTAAACCGCTTGCCCATTGAATAAGATCCGGTGTCGCGAGAGCACCAATTTCTTTACGAACCCATTGGCGCAGTTCCTGACGCAGTTCTTCACTCTCTTCGGTGCCACGGGTTAATGTGACATAGGCATAAATACCTTGGCCTTTAATATCATGGGGATAACCCACAACAGCGGCTTCGGCGACCAGCTCGTGTGAAACCAGCGCGCTTTCAACTTCAGCGGTACCCAATCGATGGCCAGAGACGTTAATTACGTCGTCCACTCGGCCTGTGATCCAGTAGTAACCGTCTTCATCCCTACGGGCACCGTCACCGGTGAAATACATGCCGCGGAAGGTTTTAAAATAAGTCAGCACGAATCTGTCATGGTCGCCATAAACAGTGCGCATTTGGCCTGGCCAAGAGTCGAGTAATACTAAGTTGCCCTCGGTTGCCCCCTCTAAAATATTCCCCATATTGTCTACTAGAGCGGGTTGCACCCCAAAGAAGGGGCGGGTCGCCGAGCCGGGTTTAGTGTCGGTGGCGCCGGGCAGTGGGGTGATTAAAATACCGCCCGTTTCTGTTTGCCACCAAGTATCGACGATAGGGCAATGTTCATGGCCAATGACTTCGTGATACCAGCGCCAAGCTTCAGGATTGATAGGTTCACCGACCGATCCCATGATACGTAAACTGCTGCCATCAAACTTGTCGAAGTGTTGTTTGCCCTCGGCCATTAATGCACGGATAAGAGTAGGGGCGGTATAAAGAATATTGACCTTATGGCGATCAATCATCTCGCCTAGGCGAGCAGGGCTTGGATGATTAGGTACGCCTTCATGGATAAGCACTGTGGCAGCATTGGCGAGTGGGCCGTAGACCATGTAGGAATGCCCCGTGATCCAACCCACATCGGCAGTACACCAGTACACTTCGCCGGGCTTGTAGTCGAACACATATTCATGGGTCATAGAGGCGTATACCATGTAACCGCCTGTGGTGTGCAACACCCCTTTAGGATTACCGGTAGAGCCTGAGGTGTAGAGTAGAAAAAGTGGGTCTTCTGCGCCCATTTCTTCTGCGGCGCAATGCTCAGATGCGGTTTTAACTAAAGCATGCCACCAGACATCGCGGCCTTCAACCCAGTCAACTTTACCGCCAGTGCGTTGCAGTACAATGACTTTTTCAACACTGGTGACATCGGGATGCTTAAGTGCATCATCGATATTACGTTTAAGCGGAATAGCACGGCCACCGCGCATCCCTTCATCGGAGGTGATGACTACCTTCGACTTGCCATCGATAACGCGCGATGCGATAGAGTCTGGGGAGAAACCGCCAAAGACCACGGAGTGAACCGCGCCGATGCGGGCACAGGCCAACATTGCCACGGCGGCCTCTGGCACCATAGGCATATAAATGGTCACTATGTCACCACGGCGAACGCCTTGACTGCGCAGGGCATTGGCAAATTTACAGACTTGAGTATGTAGCTCGCCGTAGGTAATTTTACGTTGCTCGTTGGCGTTATCGCCTTCCCAAATAATGGCGACACGGTCGCTGTGTTCACTCAAATGGCGATCGAGGCAGTTGGCGGAGGCGTTGAGCGTGCCATCGTAAAACCAGTTGATGGAAAGGTTATGGTCGTCGAATGAGGTTTTTTTGATTTTAGTGTAAGGCTTGATCCAATCGATGCGCTTGCCCTGTTCCCTCCAGAAACCCTCTGGATTGACAATCGACTCTTGGTACATTTTTTTATATTGTTCGTTATTTACAAGTGCATTGGCAGCGATATTGCCGGAGACTTTGTAGAGAGACTGCGAGCTCATAGGGCTTCCCTTTTGAAAAATTGCGTGGTCTGAGTATGGTATGCAAGGGGGAGATAACTCCATTAGACCTTGGTCTAGTTTTAAAATTTCCTTTATATTTAGGCTGTTGCAGTTGAAATTCTGGCTAGATTTCAGCCACTATTTATCGCACAATAACGGAAAAAAGAGCAAAATATGAATTTAACCTTAGTAGTTTCCGTTATTGCGGTTTGTTATGTATCACTTTTATTCCTACTGGCTTGGGGAGCTGAACGTTGGTTCAGTGGTATAACCAAGAAACTGCAAGTGGTGATTTATGGCCTGAGCCTTGCCGTATATTGTTCATCCTGGAGCTTTTTAGGCACAGTGGGGCAGTCGGCTAAGGATTTTTGGTCCTTTTTGCCGATTTTTATTGGCCCAATTCTGATCTTTACCTTAGGTTTTGGTATGTTGCGCAAGATGGTATTAGTGTCAAAGGCACAAAATATCACCTCTGTAGCCGACTTTATTGCCGCCCGTTACGGTAAATCCCAAACCCTTGCCGCCTTGGTCACTTTGATCGCGCTATTTGGCATCATGCCCTATATCGCGCTGCAGCTTAAGGCCATGGTCTTTAGCTTAAACCTCTTTCAACCCCTTGATGATCCCCTCGATGGGGTGACAGTCCCTCTGTTGATCACTGCGTTGTTGGCTATTTTTGCGATTTTATTTGGTACCCGTAAGCTCGATGCCACCGAGCATAATCCCGGTATGATGCTGGCTATCGCCTTTGAATCTTTAGTTAAACTGGCGGCGTTTCTCTTGGTGGGTATCGTCATCAGTTTCGGGGTGTTTGATGGTTTTGGCGATATTTGGCAACAGGCCAGTGCTAAGTCTTTAATTAATTATCCTAATCCGCGTGTCGAAGCCTTAATGCCGGAGTTATTAGTGGGCATGGCAGCATTTTTATGTATGCCGCGTCAGTTCCATGTGATGGTGGTGGAGTGCGCCGATGAGTCTGTGCTTTCTAAGGGGCGCTGGTTATTCCCCTTGTATTTGGCCTTGTTTGGCCTATTTGTTGGGCCGCTCGCCTTGGCCGGACAAATCATTCTCGGGGATACCGTCGCCGCCGATACCTATGTGATTAACCTGCCACTGGCGTTAGATCAACCGCTATTGGCGGTCATCGCCCTGTTGGGAACCTTATCCGCCGCCACTGGGATGGTGATAGTGGCGGTGGTGACTATTAGTGTGATGATCAGTAATGAGTGGCTGGTGCCTGTGATGCTACGCACAGGGCATATCCGCGAGAAAAATTTTAGCCAGTTTTCCCAGTTGTTACTCAATGTGCGCCGTTTGGCGATTGTGATCATTCTCGGTTTGGGCTACGGCAGTTATCTTGCCTTGTCCGACAGCGACTCTTTATCCCACTTAGGCATGTTGTCCTTCGGTGCCTTTGCCCAGTTAGCTCCGGCGCTGGTTGGGGGACTCTATTGGAAGCACGGTAATCGTGCCGGCGTCTTTTTAGGGCTCGGTGTCGGTTTTAGCCTGTGGTTTTACATCATGCTCCAAGGTATGACGGATAGCCACGGCGCGGCGGCGCTCGTTTCCAGCGACCTTGATCTGTTAGATGCCATTACTCCCAATGTGCGTGATGCACTGACGGCATTGTTTGCCAATATTGTCTGTTATGTTTTGGGGTCAATTTGGTTTAGGGCTGGGGTGGCGGAGCGTATTCAAGCCAGTGCATTTGTCAGTCCCGGTAAGTTAAAAAGCAGTGCGAATAAAAAGAATGGCCCGATTTCCCAGCAGGATTTACTGATCCTTGCCAGTCGTTTTGTGAGCCCTAGTCGCGCCTATGAAAGTTTTAGCCACTTTTCCAGCGATGCGGTGAAGAGTGATAGCTGGCACAAGGCGGCGCCAGCGGAGCTAATTTCCCATACTGAACGTTTACTCGCTGGGGTACTTGGGGCTTCAAGCGCGGCCTTGGTGATGGACTCTGTGCTGCAGGGGCGGGATTTAGCCTT
Organism: Shewanella sp. KJ2020; assembly: GCF_024197625.1. NCBI lineage: Bacteria > Pseudomonadati > Pseudomonadota > Gammaproteobacteria > Alteromonadales > Shewanellaceae > Shewanella > Shewanella sp. KJ2020. The sequence goes on from NZ_JAKUKD010000035.1 coordinate 6,576, forward strand.
GGATGAAGTCTTTAGTTTGGTCGATGAAGCCTCATCCAAAATTATGCTTAGCCAAGATATGCTGCGGGGGGCGATTGAGCATGCCTATGAGGGTATGAGCGTTATCGACAGTGATTTAAATTTGGTGGCATGGAATTATAAATATGTCGAGTTATATCAATATCCTGAAGGATTTTTACAACAAGGAATGCCCATTAGCGAAGTGATCCGCTTTAACGCCGCTCGGGGCTATTGTGGCCAAGGTGATATCGAGTTGCAGGTCGAAAAGCGGGTACAGCATATGCGTAATGGCACGCCCCACACCTCGGAGCGGCAACGTAAAGATGGCAAAGTGATTAAAATTCAAGGCAACCCTATGCCGGATGGCGGCTTTGTGATGACCTTTACCGATATTACCCAATATCGCCAGCAGGAGCGGGCATTGCTCGAAGCCAATGAGACCCTAGAGAGTCGGGTCAAAGAGCGTACCTATGAGCTGGCGATGCTAAACAGTGAGCTGCTTGAAGCCAAGGCCCTAGAAGAAAGGGCTAACGCCTCGAAAAGCCGATTTCTGGCGGCCGTGGGGCACGATCTAATGCAACCCTTAAACGCGGCAAGATTATTTACTGCGTCATTATCCCAGTATCCTAATCTTGACCGTGAGGCGCGTACGACCCTATCCCATGTGAATAGCTCGCTGAAAACCGCCGGTGAGCTGCTAACGGATCTGCTCGATATCTCAAAACTCGATTCTGGCATGGTAGAGGTCAATCGCCGTGATTTTGCCATCTCGGAATTACTCAATGGCTTAGCCGTCGAATTTGAAGCTATGGCTGGGGATAATCAGATCCGCTTCAACATGTTGCCCTGCAGTGCCACGGTAAACTCGGATCCCTCATTGCTTAGGCGGGTGTTGCAGAACTTCCTTACTAATGCCTATCGCTATGCCCGTGGAGGGCGAGTGCTTTTGGGTTGCCGTCACCGTGGTAGCGAAATTGAAATTCAAGTGTTAGATACCGGCTGTGGTATTGATGAGCGTGAGACCCAAGAAATTTTTAAGGAGTTTAAGCGGCTGAATAATCCTAAGAGCAATAATGTCAGTGGCCTCGGCCTAGGCTTAGCTATCGCCGATAGGATCAGCAAAGTGTTAGAGCACAGTATTCATGTTTCCTCGCAGTTAGGGCGGGGGTCAGTGTTTTCGATCCGAGTGCCAAAGGGAGAAACCGTGCGGCAGCCACAGGTCAAAGCTTTACCTTCTCTGCTACAGCCGTTGTCGGGGATTAAAGTATTGTGTATCGACAATGAGGAGGCCATCCTCGCGGGGTTAGAAAGCTTGCTCAGTCGCTGGCAATGCGAGGTGATTTGCGCCAAGGATCTCGCCGATGCTCGGATAAAGCTTGGTCTTAAAGGGGTGGCTCCCGATATAGTGCTGGCGGATTTTCATTTAGATGATGGCCAAAATGGGGTCGATGCTATGGACGGTATTCGCGCCCTCTATGGGCAAGAACTACCGGGGATTTTAATCACCGCCAATACCCGTAAGGAGTTAGTCGAGGATGTACAGCGCCGCGGTTATCACTATATGGCGAAAATGATTAAACCTGCGGCGCTGCGGGCATTGATCTCCAGTCTAGTGAAGTCAACCCGTTAATCACCAAAGTGCAGTTGGCTCTAAGCTTAAGCTGCGCGGGTTTATGTAACTGAGATTGTTTATTTTATAAGGGCTTATCCGTGGCTGATGAAGGATGCCGTTGCCTGTGTTGGCGCTATGTCATCAGCTAAGGTTATCCTAGCGGCCACTTGCTTCATCGCAGCTGTGAGTTGGCTTAATTGCATGGGGGTGATGATATAGGGCGGCATAATATAAATCAGATTGGCAAAGGGCCTAACCCACACGCCTAAATCGACAAATTGCTGCTGTAACTCAGCGGTATTGACGGGGTCGTGCATCTCTAACACGCCCACAGCGCCCAGCACCCGCACATCCTTCACACTGGGTATGGTTATCGCGTCCCTAAGCTCAAGGCGCATTTGTTGCTCAATGGCGGCAATCTGCGAGCACCATTCATTCCGATTGATGATATCAAGGCTGGCACAGGCGGCCGCGCAGGCGAGGGGATTTCCCATAAAAGTGGGACCATGCATAAACACTCCTGCAGGAGATTGGCTGATCCCTTGGGCGATGTTATCTGTGCATAGGGTGGCCGCAAGGCTGATATAACCGCCTGTGAGTGCCTTACCTAAACACAGAATATCGGGCGTGATATTGGCATGTTCATAGGCAAACAGCTTGCCTGTGCGGCCAAAGCCAGTAGCGATTTCATCGAGGATAAGTAGTACATTAAACTCATCACACAATTTGCGCAGGCCTAATAAATACTCCGGGCTGTAAAAACGCATTCCCCCCGCGCCCTGCATTATGGGCTCGATGATCACCGCGGCAATATCGCAGTGCTGCGCGCTGAGTATGCTGCGCATTTGCGTTAAATCATCTGGGTGTAAAGCCTCACCAAAGCGAGTTTTTGGGGCATCGGCAAAGGATTGTTTGGTGACTGTTTCACCAAACATAGTGTGCATCCCGCCCTCGGGATCGCACACACTCATGGCGGCAAAAGTATCGCCGTGGTAGCCCTTTTTAACGGTCAGGATCCGCTGTTTTTGAGGTTTTTTCTGACCTTGCCAATATTGCAACGCCATCTTGATGGCGACTTCGACCGCAATAGAGCCTGAATCGCATAAAAAGACTTTGGTGAGGGGTTCACAGGTCATCGAAATCAGCTTTTTACATAACTCAATAGCTGGGGCGTGGGTAATGCCACCAAACATCACATGGCTGAGTTGATGCAGCTGTTTTTCCATGGCAGCGATAATCTCAGGGTGCCCATAACCGTGTACACAGGCCCACCAAGAACTCGTACCATCGACGAGTTTGCGACCATCGACTAATTCCAATTCGCAGCCCTTGGCACTGTGTACCCCAAAAACGGGAAGCGAGTGGGTCATGGAGGTATAGGGATGCCAGATATGGGCACTATCAAAGTCAAAATCGAGTAAATTGCGCATCATAACTCACAGTGTTGGTGATAAAATCGCCAGTGGTAAACCTGTATCACTGGTTGACGTTGACAGTTTAAGGGCTGAGGTTATCCTAGCCAAGGTAAAATACAAAAATAAAAGGGTGTTCAATGTCGCAGGTGCAAGTTCGTCATGATTGGAAGCGGGAAGAGATCGAAGCCTTATTTGCGCTGCCGATGAATGACTTATTATTTAAGGCTCACAGTATTCACCGTGAAGTCTACGATCCTAATGAAGTGCAAATCAGCCGCTTGTTGTCGATCAAGACGGGGGCTTGTCCTGAAGATTGTAAATATTGCCCCCAGAGTGCTCGCTATGATACAGGTCTAGAGAAAGAGCGTTTGCTGGCGATGGAAACCGTGTTGACTGAGGCGCGCAGTGCGAAAGCCGCTGGAGCTTCCCGTTTCTGTATGGGGGCCGCTTGGCGTAACCCCAAAGAAAAAGACATGCCCTACCTTAAGCAAATGGTGCAAGAAGTTAAGGCTTTAGGCATGGAAACCTGTATGACCTTAGGCATGCTCACCGAAGGGCAGGCCAATGAATTGGCTGATGCGGGTTTAGACTACTACAACCACAATTTGGATACCTCGCCCGAATATTATGGCGATGTGATCACCACTCGTACCTATCAAAACCGTTTAGATACCTTAAGCCATGTGCGCGCATCGGGCATGAAGGTCTGCTCCGGCGGTATTGTGGGCATGGGCGAAAAAGCCACCGACAGAGCGGGCTTATTGCAACAACTGGCGAATTTACCCCAGCATCCCGATTCGGTGCCGATCAATATGTTAGTCAAAGTGGCGGGTACGCCTTTTGAAAAACTCGATGATCTCGATCCCTTAGAATTTGTGCGTACCATAGCCGTGGCGCGTATTTTGATGCCACTTTCCCGTGTGCGCCTGTCCGCAGGCCGCGAGAATATGAGCGATGAGTTGCAGGCCATGTGCTTCTTTGCCGGGGCGAATTCGATATTCTACGGTTGCAAGTTGCTGACAACGCCAAACCCAGAAGAAAGCGATGATATGGGGTTATTCCGCCGATTAGGTTTACGTCCTGAACAGGGCGCAGTTGCCACCCTCGATGATGAACAGGCAGTGCTGGCCAAAGCCGCCGCCCATCAAGATAAATCGACGGCGCAGTTCTACGATGCGGCGGCACTATAATTAAATGAGTTTTCTGCTTGAAGCGAAAATAGCTGCTCGTCAACAGGCTTTGTTTGAGCAAGGACTGCTGAGGCAACGCAACGCCTTATGCACTGACAGTTTATGTACAGAGAGCATAGGAGACTTAAGCCCTCGGTTTTTATTCGAGGGGCGAAGTTACCTTAATTTCAGCAGCAATGATTACCTCGGCCTAAGTCGTAGCCCTGAATTGATTGAGGCGCTGCATAGCGCGGCGCAGCAATATGGGGTTGGTGGTGGAGCCTCCCCCCTAGTGACAGGTTATAGTGAGGCACACTTTGCCCTCGAACAGAGGCTCTGTGAATTAACGGGCCACCAAGGGGCGCTGCTATTTAGCTCAGGCTTTAGTGCCAACACGGCCTTGATGAAAACCCTGTTCGATAAGAATGATGTGGTGATTGCCGACAAGCTAGTTCATGCATCCATTATTGATGGTTTACGTGACAGTGGTGCTGAATTAAAACGCTTTTTACATAACTCCCTCGAGAGTGCCGAGCGGTTACTTAGCCGCCACTCAGCATCGGCGCTGATCACCGAAAGTGTATTTAGTATGGATGGCGATAGTGCCCCCATAGCGGCACTATCGGCACTCTGCCGCCAACATCAGGCGTGGTTGATTGTCGATGATGCCCATGGTTTTGGCGTACTAGAGGGCTTTGACCATGGCAACGCCGCCGAGAGGATTGATGTGCAAGTGGTGACCTTTGGTAAGGCCTTAGGTTGTCAGGGCGCTGCGATTCTAGGTAGCAAAACCTTGATCGATTTTCTGGTGAGTAACGCCCGGGAATACATTTACTCCACTGCACTTTCGCCCGCCAACGCGACGTTGGCGCTGGCCGCGACGGAACACTGCAGAACCCACCCTGAACTGCGGCATAAACTGGTTGAAAATATCAAATTATTTAAAGAGCTATGTCATAGTGCGAATGTGCCATTATTAGGTTCCGATACCGCCATCCAGCCATTAATCATAGGCGATAGCCTGCAAACCTTAAGGGTTGCAGATGCGCTAAAGGCGGCGGGGATCTGGGTTGGGGCTATCCGCCCGCCTACTGTGCCCGTCGGTTCCGCGCGGCTTCGCATTACCTTAAGTGCATCCCATAGTGCTGGGGATATCGTCCATTGTGTCAATGTGTTAGCACAGGTGCTGCAGGATGCGAAAGTACCTAGGGTCAGTGAGCGCGAGCTTAACACGAGTGAGTTGGATGTGCGGGCAGACAATATTGCCGAGCGGTTTTCTGCTGCCGCCAATAGTTATCAAGATCACAATAAGTTACAGCGGCTTAGTGCGGCAAGTTTGCTCAATGGCTTTTCTGCTAAAGGTCATCTTTTAGATATTGGCGCAGGCCCCGGCACTCGGTTCGATAGTCAAGGCAAGGCCGCAGATTCATCTAAGGTATTTGCCCTCGATATCGCGCTGGGAATGCTGCAAAAACTTAAGCAGACTTATCCCCATTACCAGAGTATTTGCGCCGACGCCGAGCAATTGCCCTTTGGCGATAACACTATAGATAGCATCTATTCGAATCTTGCGCTGCAATGGTGTGTGGATTTTCCCGCCGCCGTTGCCGAAATGGCACGGGTACTAAAGCTAAAGGGGGAGTGCCATATCACTGTGGTGGCCGATGGCAGTCTCAAACAGCTCGCGGCGTTAGGTTTGCGAGTGAATGCGTTTTCATCTATGGATGCGTTACACAGCGCCTTTGATCTTAAGCAGTGGCAGTTATTCGACCTTGAATTAGTGCCGATAACGGTACATTTTGACACCCTCAAAGCCCTGCTTTACTCGATAAAAGGTGTCGGTGCTTCAGTGCAATCCCATCATGATTGTGCATCACAAGCGAATGAAATACATAGGCTTCGTGGTCGAAAGGATTGGCTAGCACTCGTCTCGCGTGCCGAAACATTACGCCAAGCCGAAGGCTTGCCTTTGACCTATCAGATTGCACAAATTCGTGCCCGTCGATTAGGCTAGGCTCTATCGATATCTGTTCAATAAAGGATTAACGATGTTTTTTGTCACAGGTACAGATACCGACAGCGGTAAAACCTTAGTTACATCTGGCTTATTAATGGCCATTAACCGTGAAAGTGCGCGTTTAGGCTCCCAGTGGTTAACCCTTGGGGTAAAACCTATTGCTTCGGGCTGTGAGATGACCTCATCAGGCTTACGTAATAGTGATGCTCTACAATTAATGGCTTGTTCCACTCTCAAATTGTCCTACGAGCAGGTGAACCCCTTTAGCTTTTTACCTGCCATTGCGCCGCATATTGCCGCTAAAAATGCGGGCATTAATCTATCCCCAGAAGTTATTGCTGCACGATTAGATTTGCCCGCCTTTGCTGCGGCGGATCTGTGTTTGCTTGAAGGCGCTGGCGGTTGGCGTTTACCCTTAGGTGAGGGGCGTTATCTCTCTGAACTCGTTCAACAATTGCAGCTACCTGTGATCCTTATCGTGGGAATGAAACTCGGTTGTTTAAATCACGCCCTTTTAACTCAAGAGGCGATATTGGCCGATGGACTTAAGATTGCGGGCTGGGTCGCGAATAGTGTCGATCCAAATATGAGTATGTTTGAGGAGAATCTGACGAGTCTTAAAGAGATGATGACAGCGCCTTTCCTGGGTTGTGTGCCTTTTCTTGAGTCTCCTACGGCTGACAATGCAGCGAATTTTTTGCATTGTGAAGCATTAATAAAGCGGGTTGTCACTGAGGCTTGCTCGCCGAAATGACTTGGCATTTTACTTTTAATGCTATTTGAGCCGCTATTTGCAAAAGGTTATACCTGACCTTTTGCAAATAGTGTGAATGTTAAGACACTCTCTAATAATTCAGGCGTAATTCTGCAAACCAAAAACGTCCAGGGCTGACATAAAATTGGTTGTATTGCTCGTTGAATAGATTATTAATACCAAGTGACGCTGTGATGTTGTCAGAAACAAAATAAGTGGTTTTTACATCGGTTAACTTAAAAGAGTCTGTTGAACCTGGCACATGGGTTACTACATCCGTATTGGTTACATTGGTAAAGCGTTTACTTTGATAGCTATGGTTTGCAGTAATATACCAACTGCCTTGGCGCCAATTCAGGTTCAAGTTGTACATATTTTTTGGGGTTTGTGGAAGAGCTTTACCGACAACATTTGGATTAGGGTCTTTGGTGACTTCACTGTCCGTATAAGTGTAGTTGGCTGACCAGCCTAAACCATAGTCCCATGTGCCTTTGAGTTCTAACTCGATTCCTTGAATTTCTGCTTCTGCGACGTTTTGAGGCATACTGATACCATCAACCGTTTGAGTTGCAATACGATCATCAATCTCAGAACGGTAAATCGTTGCTATAGCATTGATATTATTTTGAAAGCTGTGGTCAACCCCCAACTCCCATGAAACCAATGTCTCTGGTTTTAAATCAGGGTTACCCACATAGATATTTCCTCCTAGGCTTGCGGTACCAAAAAACTCGTACAAATTGGGTGCTCGAAATGCTTTGCCCAGAGAGGCTCGGTAACTGGTATCGGTATTGGGTTTATAAACCATTGATATTTTAGGACTGATAGGGGAATCTGTTACCTTGTCATAGGTAATACTGCCGGTTCCACCTGCTTGAGTGTAGGAGTGAGATTCTCCTCCGCGCATTTCCCACCAATCTTGTCTGGCACCGATATAGACAGTGAACTCATTATTCAGTTGCCAAGCATCTTGGACATAAAAAGAACGTATTTGGTCTTTGGCTGTGGTGTCCGCCGACATAAATACTTTGGACTTTGGATCTGTCCAATTGCTTAGGCTCCAACGCTCTTCAGTGACATCTCCTTCGTTTGCAGCGACTCCTAGCACTAGCGTATGATTATCGCCTAGGGGCATATCTAGCTGAACGTCAATGCTTTTTCTGGAGCTTTCAGTTGCAGGTGCTAGCCGACCATCGCCACCCTCAAAGGTGACCGGATTCATGGGGGCATGTCCAGCATTGGCGGTGGTGAGTCCTGCAATAATTGTCGTCGTTTCTTTACTAATATACCCTGCACAGATGTGTAAATTGATTTGATCCCAGCTTGTACTCAAATTCAACCCTGTATTGGTTTGCGTTGTACTCCCCCCACGAGCAAACAATGCGCCATTTAGCCAAGTAGTAATGGGGATATTGCCATAGGTTGGAATATTATCGACCTTGCCTGATGCTGTGACTTCGGTGGTGCGTAGTAGGCTATGTGGCTGATCATAACCATATACAGAGTCAGAGTTAGCGTAGCTAAGGTCTAGACGAGTATCATCCGATGGGGTGTAAGTTAATCGAAGACCGTAGGTTTCATCATTGAACCAGTTATCTCCCATATCACCAATAAGATTGCTTTTTCCTCCGACGTTAGTTGTGTAGGGGACCCAACCTGTAACGCCTTCGGGAAGTTTATCAATAACCGCATCGGAAGCATTAACGTGGGTCGTTGGATAACCATCGGTTTCACGCTTGCGGTAGTTTGCTCCTAATGCAACGGAATCCAGTATTTTTAAGGTACCTTGTAAGGCTTGATCGCTAAAATTTTCAGGGGCGATACTATCAGCTGGACCGCCTATCCCCAGCTTCATTGAAAAACTGTTTTCCTCGGGGACTTTAGTAAAAATATTGACGACACCGCCTATGGCGTTGCCACCATAAAGGCTAGAAAAGGGGCCGCGTACAACTTCAATTTGTTGCACATTTTCACTGTCAATCATGGTCCAATTGACTTGCCCATTGCGGGAATCATTTTGGGGAACGCCATCGACTAACACTAAAGTATCCCGTGCATTACTCAATCCTCGCATTGTGAGCGAGGGCGTGGTTTCCATAAATCCCTTGGTGCGTCTATTCATCACACCGGTTGTTTTTCCTAAGGCTTCATCAATGGTAAAGAGTGTCATTCCTTGGATATCTTCCTCCGTGATCACATTAATGGCGGAAGGGGAGGATTTAATATCCTGCGTAGTACGTGTTGCTGAAACGACGATGATCTCCATTTCATCGGTCTCTTTTGTGGTTGATGCTTGTGCTTCCATACCCGTGGTAGTAAGAAAGAGTGCTAGCGCTAGTACACTAAAAGGATAAGGAATATGAGTAGGGTTGCCTTGATACATCATTGTTATCTCCATGAAAAATGATGGCTTTTTAAGAGTGTCTCATTTTAGGGGCACATTTTAGCGGGGCGGTTGAAACCCAAGATAAAGGCTAGGCACAATAGCAAATAGCTTAGCCAATGCAGCCAATTGGAGGGGCTTTGTTGTTCAGTTGAATGGGTGAGATTGACTTCTTCTATGGCGTATCCTTGAACAGCTTCTGTCGCTTCATTTGGTTTTTTGAGCGATTCAGATGACGCTTTGCTTGGCTGCTTAGAGGGTGTGGACATTATTGGTTGTGGCGCTAATTTCGGCGCCGCCACTAATTTTGCCTGGATCAGTTTTTCTAATATGGGATCTTCACATCCTTGGTCATCGCAACGGACGCCTTGCTCCTCCACCAGTCGGGTGATGCGCTCACTCAAATCTTCAACGGTTTTTGCATCGGCTTGCCAATAGCCCTTACGGACGGCTTCCAGCATGCGGGACATCATCATTTGGTATGCCCCTAAATTTTCAGATTCGCGGAAAAACTGTTCCATATCTAATTGATAGCGATCCTGTACATAGGTTTGGTACATCTCATTCCATTTACTCGCATCCACGGCGTCTGGCACTGTGACCTGCCATCCCCACATATTCTGCACCACACTATTGATGAACTTAGCGCCAGCATAGCCCTCTGCTTGCATTGCTTTTATCCATTCAGGATTAAGGTAGCGAGAACGTAATTCGCGCCCCATAAACCGTTCTAGGGTTTCTTGTTGAGCTTGGTTCGGATCCGCAAGGTTACTTATCGTCACCTCCGGACTTTTACCATCTACGGCTCTAACAGCCATGGATACACCACCGAAGGATGCGAAGGGATCATCGCCATCAAGGACTTGAAAGACATGACTAGAGCGAGCATGTACTGTGATGGCGGTTCCCGATAAGGCATTTTTGAATAGCATTTGCCCAACTTGGGTGGATTTACCCGTTTCAACCGTATCTCCAGATTCCCCCCAAAAGCCTTGTCCATAGAAATGGCTCATTCGCTTAAAGTACATCTCTGTCAGCGTTTGATCGTTATCCCAAGTATCAGAACGATCTATCGCGCTTTCCAAGTTTGTGCCATAGGCTCCTGATGGAACAGAAAATAGCCTAACCGCGGCCATTCTGGTGGCTAAGGTGGTCTCAACGCCATTGGCTTCGAGCATAGTTTGTGTTTTTATCGTATTGATACGTACCTGGTTATCCTGCTCATCCTGGGCTTGGGCAAGCGTAAAGGCTTGGCCTAGTAGAGTAACGACATTAGCAAAGAGATCTCGGTGTAATCCGGATGGGATCACTGTGACATCAATTCGAGGTCTGCCTAATTCTTCACGGGATATGGCGTCGACGCCGCGCACTATGCCTCTTTCATCGTAGCGAGGGCGTATACCGAGCAAATACATGATCTGCGCTTCTTGAACTCCTTCATTACGCATAGTTTCAACGCCCCAAAGGGTAAAGGTTAACTTTTTAGGATATTCGTTATGGCGCTGCCGATAGTCCTCAATCAGCTGATTTGCGAGCTTTTTACCTATTTCATAGGTTGCTTTCGTAGGGATACGGCGTGGATCAAAGGAGTAAAAATTGCGTCCTGTGGGTAAAGCATCGGGATTACGCAGTGGATCTCCACCTACGCCCGCTGGAATGTACTGGCCTGACAAACCAGCCATAAGAGCATCGAGTTCTTGTTTAGCGCTAGCTGAAATGGCTGACGTTAATTGGGCTATACGTTGTTTATACTGCTGTTTATCCAGTGAAGGCTCAATTGATAGAATCGCTTGCGCTGTTTTTTGGATTTGGTCAGCACTTGGGGATACCCCAAAGCTGTGCAGTCCCATCGGATTAATACGGTCTGAAATTTCTTCAAGATAATGATGAATATCCTCAACGAGTTGATGGGATGACTCATTATCCTGAGTGATTAAAGTTGGTGCCTTTGCCCCGATTGCTGTTGGGGTTTTACCTAAATCTTGTAAAATCCCGAGTTTTTCTGCCTGTAGCTTAATCTCTTTAATCTGTGATGCCGCCAATTGTGGGTTTTGTTGCCGCGCGCGCTGGTAACTTTCGATCAGTTCCTTAAGGGGTTGTAGTTCAGGGTTTAAGGAGGTTCGATCCATGGGAGGGGTTAAATGGGTGATCATAATGCCCATACCACGACGCATTGCAATGGTGCCTTCTCCGGCATTATCCATGATAAAACTATAAAAGTTTGGCAGATCTCGAATGAGATATTCAGGTGCATCTGTGATGTTCATACCCGCCTCACGACCAGGAAGCCATTCATGGGTACCGTGTGTGCCAAATTGAAACATGGCATCGGCTTTAAAAACGTTGTGCAGCCAAAGATAAAACGCAATATATTGATGTGACGGTGGAAACTTTAGGTCGTGATAGAGTTTTTCAGGATTTTCAGTTTTTCCTCTAGAGGGTTGTGGTCCAAGTAAGACATTACCATATCGCCGTACGGGTAAAACAAAGTAGGCAATTCCTGCACTGTCTTTATAGGTCATAGTGTTACTTTGCTCAGGACTTCCCCAGGTCTTTGTGACCAACTCCTGCGCTGATTGTGGCAATGCTGAAAACCATTGCTGATAAGTTGATATTGGTAAAAGTACCGGCTCACCTGAGGCGGCGAGAGTATCAATTTGTGACTGCTCCCAGTTAGGGAGATTGGCGCCATATTTGAGAATATCTTCACGTAATAGGGCTGGATCCTGAGGCAGATTTTGGGTGTGATATCCTTCTTGCTCGAGGCGCTTAACCACCTGCCAAATACTTTGTGGCAACACATTAAGGTATGCTGCACCAACATTGTCTCGCCCAGGAGGAAAATTAAAATACTGTAGAAAGATGCGCTTTTCTGAGTTAGGTTTTTGACGCAAGGTTACCCATCGTTCGACTCTATTGGCTAGCATGGATACGCGTTCAGGTATCGGCTGCTCCTCAATATAAGTGATGCCAGATTGGGGATCTCGCATTGCCTGTTTAGCGGCATATACCGTGGGTTGTATTAATCCAACCATTTCCGGCATCGCTAATTGCCAAGATCGTTCAGTAATATCCATCCCAACCGATGAAGCCTCCCATTCCTCGATTGAAGTTGAAAAGAGTGAAATGGCATTTATCACTGGTACATTAAGGCGTTGAAATAAGGGCGTGAGGATCTCCGGAGTGACGCCAATTTTTATGCTTGCAGCAATTATGGCCTCTACCCTTGAATGGCCTTGGTCATCGAAAAAATAGCGTTCAATGGGAAGTTGTGCTGGATAACCAAATACCGTCATCACGTTTAGCCCACGATTTTCTAACTCTTTAATTACTGCATCAATATGGGTCGTGCTGCCTGCCATAATATTGCTTTGGTAAACCACAAATCCAATCCAAGGTTTGCCAGATTTGTATTGATGATAATCTTGCTTAAAACGCTCAAAATCAGCATATACAGCACCCGTATCAGCATTATACAAACCTATTTCAGGTACGGCTTCAGGTGGTTGATAGGCAACATTAATCCCTATGTGGTTAAGTGCGTAAAGTAGCCCATTACGAATATTCGTTGCCCCAGCATTGGCAAAATACTGCTGGATTTGAGGATCCTCAATTATTCCATTTTTTTTATCGTTTTCATTAATGCTAGAGCCAAAAGCATATACTTTCGCACCGTTATTGATGGCCTGTTGGAGAGCTGGCTGAACATGGTTGATTAGATTTCTTCCAACCATTTGTATGATAATTAAATCGGATTGGCGGAGATGAATTAAATCCTGCTCGTTTAACTTAGAGCTAGAGTAAATACCAATATCAGCATCCGTTATGACATTAAATTCTGACTGGATATTCTTTACGACGGAAATCGTTTGGCGTAGTGAGCTGTCACCCAGTAATAAACTGACGCGGGTCGTCTTTGCCCATGCAAATTGAGTGACGAACAGCAAAAACACACAGAGGAATAGAGTAAATGACGTTTTATAATATTTAGTCGGGTACATATACCACTCGGCCATCATCTAGCTGAAATGCGGTTCCTAGCCTGACACCTTCACCACTCAACTCTGTTTTGGTCACTTTTTGTACTTTTATTTCAGCCCCTTGTTTGGTGACAACCTGCATTTCTCCTTGGGCATTTTTGGTCGTAATAGTGACTTGGGACTTTTCATCCATTAATCCAAGCAAATTAAAAGTCGTGAAGAGTGCTATCATCATACTGACAATCACAACAATACTGGCATCAAATAAATTAGCGATCCCAGCTAAGGGGTCCATATCTTCACGTTGGGACGTTGATATGTTTTTTCGCATAAACTTTAGACTCATAGTGAGCCTTCTATAACATGCGTTTCATTGAGAGGATTTAAATTAGTGGTCGTTTTAGGATCCATTAAGACGTGGTCGATTGAAGTCAATTCGGCAAGGTAACGTATTTCATTCTTGTCATTATTTACCCAGTTTTCCTTGACTAATGCTAATGCAAATGCAACTACGCCTGTACCTAATCCTACAATCGCTGAATTAAACGCGTTAACCATCATTCCGGCCATTTCAGGCATATTCCCCTGTGCAAGGGCGGCAAGCGCAATCCCCATAGGAATAAGTGTTCCCATCAATCCAATCCCTGGAGCCGCACGCACAATAAAACGAAGACGTTCATTATTTGTATTTGCTAATTGTTCTGTTTGTTGTATTAATTTCTCGAGTTCTAGATCTAAATATTTGTGTTGGGTATCTTGGATGACATGGACTAATTTATGACGGAAGTTGTCAATTAGAGGGCGTTCACCTTGTCTACGATTAAGATATTCACGGAGTAGGTTGCCCGCTAGAATAACCACGTACAGTACCATGCCGACTAAGCCGAGTTTTACAGGGTAGTAACATAGGGTAGCCACAGTAACTAAAAATCCCTCAGTCATATCCATTACTAGCATTAATTTTTTCCTTACAAAAAGAGGTGTACTCTTATTTTATTAGTAGGTACTGAACTGTGCATGCGTATCAAGAATAGAATGTGACTTGAGTCATAGAGAATATGGTGGTTAGTGATGATCGTCATTATTCCTGAATACATTTTTTAAAACTACCTAACAGATCACAAAAAAATTACATTCCAAATATTATGGCCCCGCCGACATTAACTATTTTTAGTGGAAGATACGGAGTGGTCGTTTTTGTATAGTTAGTGTGGTGTATTTTAAATGCAATCAATTGGTTAAATGTGTTTGTGATAATTGTATAGGAATTTAAATGTATGCTTACAAATTTATTCTATAACCAAGTGTAAATGCAATATCCGTACTATTGTCCATGTTGAGTAAGTTTTCAATTACAGTAAATTCAATTGCACTATTATCTAAGTAGTATCGATATCCCAGTAATACTTCATTTGAGGATTCTGAAAAATCATTATCAGTTTCAAGCACACCTTGATAGTGGTGAATTTCAATTAACCAGCCGTGACGCTCTACCTGATATTCATATCCTAGTCCGTACATTAAAGCATTGTCATTATAGGGGATATTTCTTAATGCTTCTTCATCTTGCCTAAAGCTAATGCCAAGAGTGGAATGAAAGTGATGTCTATTTTGGCGGTAACTGTAATTAAGTTGTACTGCTTGTTCAAAGTTTTCATTTGTAAAAGGACCTGAATCGACAGTGTTGTAATACAGGCTGCCGCCAATCGAGAGACCGTGATATGCGTTCTGAAATAACTGATAACCTAAATACAAAGTGAATGCATTATTTAATGTCTCACCTGAAAAATCAGTTAGATGAATACCGTCATTTGAATAGATTTGATTTTGATGCTTTGGTGTGTCAGCTCGACCATTTTGACTAAAGCCGAGTGTATCATGGAACCACGTTGTAACAGAATCGAGCTGGTTATTCGAGCTAAAACGCCATTGATAATTTGTGTCAAGCATCCAGCTATCGCTGAGTTGCCATCGTAGGCCTGCACTCAAAGTGTTGTGATAATAGTCGGCAAAGTAGTCATCGGTTTCGGCCCACACACTTGCCGCAGTTCCTGAGAAGTAAACTTCTTTTTGTCCATGAGATAATGAAAAACCAGATCGTAGCAGAGGAGTTAAACTTACTGCTTGGGCTGGTGACTGAGCGTAGACTTGCAATGGTCCATAGTTGCTAGCAACCCGATTACTTGCGAAAGCATTGGCGGCTGAGATCATTAAAAAAAGCATTGTTAACCGAATGAGAATAGACGACATAGCAAAAGTATCCATGTGAATAGTGTTAATCAAAATGCAGATACAGGCATGTAGCTTAGAACGATGGATTTATATATTCAACATTAAATGTCATCAAATTTCATAGTATGACATGAGATAGTAATACTAATCCAAGCCAAAAAATTCTACCGACAAATGGTGGTAATATCAGTAGTAATGTCAATGTTAATATAAATAAAGTGGTGATTTTAAATATATTATTAATGCTGTATTGGTTGAGTTTCATTGTGTTTTTGATATGACAATTAAGAGTGGTGAAGTGTGATAAATGGGTTCAACTAAAGCTATTTACAGATTTAATATATTTCAATATTACCTTTATACAAAAGATGAGTAAATCTAGTATTTATGAAAAGTTCCCATTTTATGGTGGAATAAATGGAACTGAGAAACCATATTTTTATTCGTGCCATAGTGCTATTAATATGATCCTGCTACATCTGTCATCGTTATGTTTATCTCTATCGTTTAATGTATTATCTTTTGATTCAAAAGTTTAATTGATTTTAGGTAAATGTTTCCAAAATGAAAAGCCAGCAAATGCCTGTCTCTTGATCACAAGTCTTCGTGATTGAGAGACATGGCCAATTCGTAACCCTCAAGGATGGTTTGTAACCTAAACCATCCTTCCCACAATACCTCTACACAAGCTCGACCTGTCCGCTTGGTA
>NZ_JAKUKD010000004.1:0-173170 GCF_024197625.1 Shewanella sp. KJ2020
GATAGTACAAAAAACACTCATGATGTAGAACTAACTCCCTTAGCGAAGGCCTTGTTTGTCGGCGAAGCGGGTGTAGATCCGTTTGATGAATTTATTGAAAAAATTGGAACCGTTTGGTTACTACATTGGCTGGCTCAAAGTATTCCGGTGAGTGGTGCAGAACTTAATACTGCTAGGTGGTTTTTCAACTATTTCAATGGTGTGAAAACAGATAAACTACAGTTAGCAAGAGACATAAAGTTGTCTTTGTCTAATCATGATAAAACAATAAATGATGCAACATTGAATAAGGATATTGATTGTTTCTATCAAACTTACACGTCTCGTCAGACTACAACTGGTAAGTCAAATGAGGACAGCTTTACATCTCCTTTCAGTGAGTTAGGTTTGATTGTTCAAGTAGACTCGAAACATTATCTATCAGAACTGTCAGATAGAAAATCTTTACCCGATGAAGTATTCGTCTACGCATTGATTGATTATATACAGAGAAAACAATTAGATAGTAATAAAATCAAAGTAGCTAATGAAGTCACTTTCTCTTTTGAGAACCTACTTAATGGTATTGGTTCACCAGGACGCATTTTTCGTCTTACCTCTTCAGGATTAAGTGACAAATTAGATGCAGCAGAGCGTATCACTAATGGAGAGCTCACATGGACCGACACTCAAGGGTTAAGACAACTTCAGCAAAATTTCAATGATATTCACGCGTTAGATCCAATTGATTACCTAGATAAGTATTACCAGAGATGATTATGACCTTAGCAGAACAATACTCCATCGCAGTACGGCACCAACGCTCCACACGCGTAGATAGCGATCTCAGTGCTGAATTTTTCTCTGGTTTAGTGTATCACGGTACAGCTCAAACAGCCCTAGAGGCACTTATTAGACAATACTCGCAGGCAAATCAAAAAGCATTCACTTTAACTGGCCCCTATGGTTCTGGTAAGTCAACGATAGCCTTGCTACTTACAGGGCTTTTGCATTCAGATAATACTATTCGCAAAGCAGCCATAAGTGTTCTAAACAGCGGATCCAACTCATTACTCCAAAAATCCATTTCTGTTGTTAAAGGATGGTTGCAGATTCGCTCAGTAGGCGGCACTAGCTCACCAGTTGAAACCTTTTGGAATGCAACGCTAATAGCTTTACAAGAGCACCCAAATACTGCATCGCTATATAAAAAATATCAAACCAAAAAACCTGAAAACGAATCAGAACTAATTCAATATTTAGAAGTGGTGTTCAGTGATGCAAGAGTATTCGTAGACGGTGTTTTAGTTATTGCAGATGAGATGGGCAAAACGCTTGAGTTCATTAATAAGAACAAAGGCGAATTACATCTATTTCAAGATCTTGCAGAGGTGTTATCTCGAATAGAAACACCAGTGATTTTTTTAGGACTATTACATCAATCGTTCAGCGAATACGCTAAAGAGCGAGGAACTAAACTCCAAGAAGAATGGGGAAAAATTCAAGGTCGCTATACAGATATCTTATATAGTGTTTCGACAGATGAAACTGTTGCATTAATCGCTCAATCAATTATTCCGACTAAATCATCGGTTCCTGATGATACTCCGTATGTTGATTTAGTCTTAAATGCACTGGATGACACAGATGGCAGGAAAGCACAATTAAAAGAACGACTAAAAAAAACAGTACCATTGCATCCATTAGTTGCTCTTTTACTTGGTCCAATTTCTAAACGACGTTTC
Organism: Shewanella sp. KJ2020; assembly: GCF_024197625.1. NCBI lineage: Bacteria > Pseudomonadati > Pseudomonadota > Gammaproteobacteria > Alteromonadales > Shewanellaceae > Shewanella > Shewanella sp. KJ2020. Next base: position 1,725 of record NZ_JAKUKD010000004.1, read on the forward strand.
AGCCAAAACGAACGCAGCACCTTTGGTTTTTTGAATTCTTATGAGCAAAACAGCTTTCAATTGTTTTTGCGAAATAACGTTGAACACAATGCACGCTATTCACTTCACCATCTTTGGGACTATCTTGAAGCAAACTTAGAATTTGCGATATTAGGGTCTCCTGATGGTCATGCTTGGGCTGAAGCATCTGAGGTTATTAATCGAGTTGATGTAAGTGAAGAAACGTTAAATATATTAAAATCCATAGCACTTATTAATTTATTTGGAAAAACTGCAAAATTATATGCTACAAATGAGTTAATTCAGGCTGCTTCCTGCATGAAGAGCAAGCAAGAAGTTGAAGCTCACTTAGATATTTTAAAAAATGCCTCGGCGATTATCTTCAGAAAACATCAATCTGCATGGGTTATATTTGAAGGTAGTGATCTCAACATTGCAGTTCTTTTAGAGAAAAAGTTGTTGCAATTAAAAGATAATGATGTTGCTGCTATTGAGAATATTCAATTCTCTCACCAAATTATGGCAAAAGCACATTATCATCTAAAAGGCTCAATGCGTTGGTGTGAACAGCGAATTTCATCGAGTATAGATTTATTAGATTTCCCTAACCTAAAGTCGCCTAAGGGCGGTGAGTTTGGTAATTTTATACTGCTCTTACAACCTCCACTTAGTACGACTTTGGATAGTATTACAACTAAATACCATAACATCGCACTTGCTGTAGCTAAGAACTCCGATGATATTGCGACATATGCTAAAGAGTTGTATGCATTACAGTTATTAAAAGCAGACAAAGAAATCGGTCCAGAAATACAGCATGATCGAGTAGCTTTGAAAGAGTATGAAAGTCGTTTAGCTGATTGTAATAAATTACTCACAGCTGCTATTGAAGAAGGATTTTACAAATCTTCTTGGAGTGTTCGCGGAAAAACACACGCTAGCTCAACAGCACTGAGTGAGCATGCTAGTATGTTAGCGGATGAACTATATTCTTCTTGCCCCAAAATCCTTAATGAATTAGTTAACCGAAACAAAATATCAGGTACGGCCGTAGCTGCTCGCAAGAAATTATTAGAAGCAATGCTTGACTGCTCTGATAAAGAAAACTTAGGAATTCCAGGTTTCCCACCTGAAAAATCAATGTATATCAGCTGTTTAAAAAATACCAATTTACATTGGTATAATGGTAGGCATTGGGAGTGGACAACAGCGCACGCTTCTTATGAGCTAAAAAAGCTTTTCGATTTTACCACTAAATTACTTAAGGAACGCGTAGGTAAAAAAGTTAATCTTGGTGAAATTGAGATGCATTGGTTCTCTAAGCCATACGGTATTAGTAGTGGTGTATATCCAATTCTACTTTTTGCCTACTTAAAATCATTAGGTCAAGATATCGCATTCTATGAAAAAGCCATATCAGGTGATTTTGAGTTTATAGCTGAACCAGACATCGATTACGTACAAAAGCTTCAAAAATCCCCTAAAGAGCTCGCTGTTAAATTTGTAGTGTTAGAGGATAAGGATAAGGAATGGGTGCAACACTTAGCAAGTTTTGCTTCATCAATATCTTCCCAGGTTATTAAGACAAATGTGCTCGCAGTAGCTACACCATTGGTGACAACTATTCATAATCTGCCTAATTGGGTTAAAAGTGCGAACAATCTCATCTCTAATGATGAGCATACTAATAAAATTGTACTTAGATTACGTGATACGCTACTGCAAGCTAATGATCCACATGAACTATTAATCACCCAAATTGTTGATATCATAGATCCAACCCAATCATTATCCTTTAGCCAAAGAATTGATTCACTTGAACGTTATATTAACGTTTTGACATCTTCACATGAAAAGATGCTCGAAAAAATTAATGCTAAAGTCAAACAATACTTCCCTATAAAAGGTGAAGAGCTTGTGACCATGTGTCAATTAGTAGAAAATAAATCAAGTGATATTCGACTAAAATCTTTTGCTAGAGATTTATCGCAGAGCCAAGAGTTTGGTGTTAAATGGTTGGAAGCTTTAATTTCAGTCGTAATAGGTCGAGGCCTACAAAATTGGACAGAAATTGCGCTACAATCAGCGGAACAAAAGATAAGTGAGTTTTCCCAAAACTTTTTACGAGTAATTAAGAGCTATCAAAATTCTGAACAAAAAATGCCGTTAGCTAACTCAAGAAATATTTCCCTTATATGGGAAAATGAGAATGGCGAGATGGTAACTCTTTCTAAGGAAATAATATTAAGTAACATTGACGTTAAGCAATCACTTAAAGTTGAAATCAATCAAAAGCTTGCTCAATTAAATGAATTTGAAAAAATTGAGTTCCTTAAAGACATGCTTCAGGAAGCGCTAGAAGCGTAACTAAGGGTAATTGGTTTAAGTTATGAATAATCAAAGAAAAGTTAAACACGTCCTAGGGCTTTCTGGTGGTAAAGATAGTGCTGCTTTAGCAATCTACATGGCTAGAGAGTATCCAGAGATTGATATTGACTACTTTTTTACTGACACAGGATACGAGCTTCCTGAAGTCTATGAATTTATTGATGAACTAGAAAGTCTATTAGGTAAACCAATATTGAGGCTGAATCATAAAGAGCGTTCGGTTAATAATGAAGTAAGAGTCTTTGATAAGTTACTGGCAGAACATAATAACTTCTTACCATCGGGCCGTCAGCGCTGGTGTACTATCAAGATGAAGTTAGAACCCTTCGAGAAGTGGATTAATCCACTTTTGAAAGATGGTTATGAAGTCTTCTCCTACGTAGGAATTCGCGCCGATGAGCCATGGCGTGATGGATTTATTCCAAATGAAGCGCAAAAAAATCTTCAAATCAAAATGCCATTTGCCGATGATGGTATTAAACGAGCAGGTGTTATATCTATACTCGAAAGTGCGGGCATAGGTTTACCCAAATACTACGAATGGCGCTCTCGCTCCGGCTGTACCTTTTGTTTTTTCCAACGAAAAATCGAATGGGTACGCCTTATGGAGCGCTATCCCGAAGCTTTTGAAGAAGCTAAAGCCTATGAAAAACAGGCTGAAACCAGTGCTAATGGTGAAACTTTCTATTGGATGGGTCCTAACGAACCTTTGACCTCTCTAGAGGATCCTGAACGGATCGCACAAATTAAAGAAAACCATGAGAAAAATATTGCTAGGTTTGAGAAGAAAAAAGCTAGAGAGCGAAATCGTCGCTTAGGTTTACATGCAATGGTCGATGAAAGCCAAATAATTGATACTTTATATATGGACGAAATTTACGATGATTTAGAAGGAGGCGGTGCTTGTGTTACTTGTTACAAGTAATTCTTTCGTAAGAATACGTGAATGACTTATGTTATATGTGTTAGTTCAGACTAGATCTGACACATTTTCTAGAGAAGATGAGAGTTACCCATTTCGACGAAAATGTCGGAGCTTTACACAGTAAAAAGGTAACTCTCATACTAAATCATTATAAATTTATTCAGCTCAATCTTTTATTCGTTGGAACAATATACACAACTACGAGGCATTTCCGGACTATAAGCGCCTCTTGGTAAAAGATTAGCGCGGTTTATATTCGAGTACTCTCTTACGGTTCGGCTTAGCTTTTACTCTCCCGAAATCAGCATTAATGTATGTGAATTTTTCTAAGTACTCACAATTCAGTCTTGTTGGCTCCTCTACCAATTCTCCTTCATCATTTTTTGAGAATGCTTGGGCACGGAGAAAACATTTACAGTTACCAACAGAAAACTCAATAACTGAATCATCAATACGACCATCTTTGGCCGTATTCTGTTTATCTAACTGCTTGATTGTTAAAACCAGCTCCAATAGGTACGCATCTTTTGACTCATAGCGTTCTAATTCCTGCAAAAAGTACGCTTCATCCCCCTCTGAAAATAAACATCCACGCTTACGAACCTCATCTAATGGCATTTCTTCCATCAGGTAGGGATGGCTATGCATATTACCCAGGCGGTAGTAGCCCAACTGCTCTGCAAGCTGCTCTTTTAAGTCTTCAACTTCACTAAGGTTTTCAACAGAACCACTTGCCATTTTGGCGGAAGTATCAACAGAGACAAACTGGATTAAGTTATGATATTCCCCCTTATCCTCATTGATTTCAACGTCACCGTACAGCGAAGCATGAAATTCAATGCCACTGCGCTTTTTGCCTCCATGCTTAATAACAAAGGCTTCGAAGCCATTGAGTAACATTTGGGTCAAAGCATCCTGAGTAACTTCTACAATATGGTTCATTCTTCATCCTTTTTTGAATATAACGCTAGTGCGCTGTCTAATTGCTTAATTATGCTTGCTCTCAAACTTTCTGGTTCCATCACTTCAACATTGGCAGCGTGCGACATAATCCACCAGCGCAGTTGCCAGCTATCAATAACGGTGGCGGTTAATAAACACCATTCATCATCAATTTTGCTAAGCTGCATATCGTCGCTTAACGGTTGTTCTTCAAGGTGATCGGCTTGCTGCACCTTCACTTTTGCTTTAAAGGTTATTAAACCCACAGAACCTTCACTGGTGAATTGCATGCCACCAGTATCGAGATAGGTTTGTAGGTTAAAATCTCGTTTTAGATTCGCTTCGCCATAAAGCTCTGCAGCTAGCATACGATGCATGGCAAACCGGCGCACATCTGTATGCTTCCCAACTATTGCCAGTAGATACAGCACTTGGCCTCGCAGCACTAATGCTAAAGGAGCTAGTTGGTAAGATTTAGGCTCAGACTGGTGAATAGGTTGATAACTCACCTCAAGCTGCTGTTCGCGTAACACAGCATTTTGTACTCGTTCCAACACCTGTTCATCAATAGCGGGCGGCGAGCAGGAAAGGTCTGGCTCAATACTGGCAAATTTTTGGGACCAATTAGCCAATGTTTTTGATTTCGATAGCGTACTTGCTGCTAGTGTAAATTGCGACTCTAGTCCCTTAAATAACAACTTAGGTAGCAACGACGTCAGCGAGCTTTGCACCAACAGCAGTGAAATACTGTCTGAAAATGAGAGCCCAGTCATCAGCTCAGTACGACTATCACGTTGCCAATACCAGCGCACCTGGTGGCCGTCTCTATCGCATTGCAGTGGGAAAAGATCTGCCAAAAATGCAAGATCACGTTGAATAGTCCGCTGCGTCTGGTCTACCCCTTCAGACGTCAAATAATTGCGAAGCTCTTCGGTTGTCTTACGCTCTGCAGTTCTTGAGAGATATTTCAAGATCATCCATTGACGATGAACTGTATTCACCGTTTTACTTGGGCACTTTAAACCATCCTTGTTTGTCATCTATCGTTCTCTGTGTCCAAACTTTCTTATATTGGGTTTATCAAAGGCAATTTCCCAAAACATTGCAAGTATTCAGCTTTAGTATGTGAACAACCTATCAAGCCATCACTCGGATACAACTCGTCAAAATAACGCACTAAAGCTTCTCCCTCACGCATGCTGAAGAGAGTTCTACTACAGAGAAATAAAAACGCTTCGGGCACAATATGACGCATCAGTTCGAATAGAAACCAAGGGTCAGCATTACGCAGGTATAACTCTTGCACATAACGTTGAAAATAGGGCTCAAAGTAGTCATATGATGCCGGGAAATATAATGGCACTGTTGCCAAAGCACGGATAAGAGGACTTTTGGGGTAGTACTCATTTACCACTGTCGCCGCCATAAATAATTCTGCAAAGTAGCAATCAAACTTTCGGTCTCTTTTCGTTCTGAACCGAACTTTACCTTGCGCTAGACCATTTTCTAGTGCCGCAGAAGCGAACCAATCTGCCTCCTGCCAACGACGCTTGTCACCTCGAAAACGGCGGTTAAGCCTTTCACATCGACAGAGGTATTGATCCAACACGGTTTCAGCGGCAGTGATCAATGCTGCAGGGGTGGCATCATTTCCAGCAAAGCTACCACTCTGTATATGACGCTTTAGCGAGATATTATCTTCCAAAAATAAAGTGTACAGTCGCTGTAGTAGCGGCTGGGAAAATTTGAAGTATGAGGCCGAATAGATTATGTCTTTTTTCAACCATGTCGCTAAACCCTGTAAGGGTTTTGACCACGAGATTACAAACAGCCGCATTAACAGAAGGCTGTCAAAGTACTCGTTTTCAAACTCTTGCGATCTCCAGTCATAAATAGCCGAAAAATCATCACTTTCTTGGAGAAAAATTATCGGATTATGAGAGGTTAACTCCAAACCATCCCACCCCTTAACAAAATCATTAAAAACATAATTGAACAGCTCATCCCAATACTGACTCATCATAGCGTTTACCCCTAAATGCCAAATGATGCTGCAACTAAAGCAACATCCTGAGCAATATGATGCTAGCTTTAACGTCAAATGGTGTCGTCAATATCAGTCTAAAGATAAAATTTTGAGAGAAAATTAATGTTACTTTTACAGCAAATTTAACAAGATGGGGAACGATTTGAGGTCGCTCCATCCCTCTGCGCGATCCTTTCCAAAATCCACTCCTGCACTTCGCTTTCAACCCATGCAACAGATCTACTGCTCAGCTTCACTGCTTTGGGGAAATCATAGAAAAGGTTTTCTCCCAACAGATTGATTGTAATGACTATTTAGTATATGCCGGGCGAAAAGGCTTTTTACCTTTCAACTACCAGTGAGATGCAAGGCTAGATTAGCGCGAATATCTATCGCAATGTCGGGATCAACTTGATCAATAACATGTTGTTGCTGTAACCAATGCCTTAACTTTCGACCAGTTCTTCCAGCATTAGAAACTTCAAGAAATGCTAGTAAGATTTCAAACACTAGAAGTTTTTCCGGTATGTCAGGATAAAAATTCATATCAATCATCAAGATTTTCTGCAAATCAATGCCTAATGATTTAATACAAGCAAAACTCAATTCCAACGAACCATTGGACGCAGCTTTGTTGAAAATCTTTAGCCAATTGGCGATTGCAGTCATATCACTATCAACTGGTTCAGCAATATCATCTACAAACGTTACGTCCTGTTTGCGTAGAAATGCTGGGATATCAAGGCAATCAAGCACTGAACTGCTATACACTGGCGCTGCAAAACAAGGAGATACAACCCCTGCCACTGAGCCAAACCCCGCTTCACCCGCTGCACGAGTGTGCCTTATAGTTCGCAACTCCGGTAAACCGTCAGCTTTTTGGTCACGCACGGCGACCAACACACAGCAGGTTTGCTCACAAAGCAAACTATACTTAACGGCAATTTCCTCAGGATCCTTGCTGCTCGACAATCTTTGGTAAGCAGCCAGACGTGACAGAGTTCCAGTACCAATCCCTCGAAAATGTCTTACCGGGATTACCTGATTTTGCTGCATAATTTCAATATTCACGTTGGTTTTTGGTGATATTTCGGTCTCAGATGTGGCATAGCATTGATATCCATCACCCGTAAACAGTAACTGTTTATCAACTTGCTTATTAATTGGTATCGGCCAATGTATTTTAAGATCTGTTATCTCTGGCTGACGGCATCGTTTAAATTGTCCCACAATCGCATCTGCCATCGACTCGTTTGGGGATACATAGATGGCTGAAGCGCCAGTACTGCGCGACAATTTATTCAGAAAAGCTTCGTTTACTGCAGAACCCACGCCCACACTGAATAATCGTATATTTGCTTTTGTTGCATCCGCGATTATTGCCGCGGTATCCCACACTTCACCATCAGTGATCAGCAACATTTGCGTCGCAAATTCTGCATGCCGTCCAGTTTTGCGAGCCAAGTTTAATGCTGCTGCAATTTCAGTTCCCCCCATGTTTGCATCTAGCTGGTTGATGTATGCATGAAGTTTTGCAAGATGCTCACTATCGGCAGGAACAGGGGATGGAAACAAACTTTGTGCTTGAGACCCAAAGGAGATGATGTTGAACCAGTCTGATGGCTTGAGAAGTGTTTTAATTGCGACAAAGGCCTTACGCACCTGTTCAATGGCATCTCCGCACATTGAACCTGAACGGTCAACAATAAACTGGAAGCACTGAGCTGACTCATTGTGGTTATCTGAGGATGGTAATAGCAGGTTGGCGCAGTACTGCAACCCAAAAGCACTCTTTTCAACTAGAATTTCGCCAGTAAATGAAGGTAATGCTTCTAGTGTAATTATGATGTCCCTATCAGGAATAACCCTATCCCCTGATAAAATTAAAGAATTCTCTTCTCGTTTTACTGTTAATGAATGACTTGGACTGGTAACTAATGAGGAAGATAATTCACCATTAACCGTCAGATTAAATGTTAAGCGTGCGCCATTATCTAGTGTGTGCTCAATCTGTTGATAATCTTGTAAATTTGCTGATCGCTGATGTCCGTAACGGTCACCAATTGTACACGGAAAATAAAACCGCAGTTTACGGTCTTGCCAGTTCAGGACTTGGGCATATTGAATAGAAATGGTAACGTCATCATTAGGTAGCAAATTACCAACATTGAGACAATATAACCCATCATTCAACCGCTCCAGTAATACTGCACTGTCACCTTCTGCTATGGCACCTTCGTATTTATCAGTTCCGATAGCTTTTGGCGTCACTTCACCTGTGAACTGACGCTCACCAATCGCCATAGATAACCCTAAAATGACCGCATCTAGTGGTAACGTAAATGAGAATATGGCTTCAATAGGGCAAGTTTCACGATTTACAAATTCGTGAACCAATTCGACTTCACTGATAGCTCCATTCAGTTGCGCATTAACTAAACTGTGCTTTAAAACAATGTCATGATTAAACCCAAATCCTTCAGAATTACCTAGCGCTATGTTATTCATCACATTGTTGTTCATTTTCCACCCCACCATTATTTTTAGGCAAAGAGCACTGCATAACCTGCTGATAGCTACTTACCATTGCAGGAACTAACATCCTTAACTGCTCACTACTCACACCTGCCGCAACTGGGTCAATCATTAGTGTCAGCCCTTGGCCCAGATACAAATGACTAATTACACGCATGTCCCCTGCTTTGGGTTGCATATCAGGCAACTCAGGTTCATTTGCATAATTCAGTAATTCTTGAATTCGCTCTAAAGACAGCCCCGCACTTTGCCAACGTTTAATTTTTAGCAATTGCTCAACATGTTCTGTGTCGTACCAGGCTCCACGACCAGCGCCATGAGGCCCTTTAATCAGCCCCTTTTGCAGATAAAACCTGATCGTTCTAACTGGAAAGTCGAGCAATCTTGCCAGATCGCTGATGCCATATTTTTCTTGCATCCTGTACCTCCATTTAAACTTCATATAAATGTATACACCAATGATGTATAGATCAAGTGTAATGAATAATATTTTTTATGACGTTTGAATCAATAGAGAAAAAATTACCAATTAGGATAGGTTGGTTGGTTAGCTTCAAACTCTACGGTGACCTATGTTCTTTCTGGTATTAAAATTTTTCTATGTAATATCTAAACCCACCTTATTTAAAGCTTTTTTGATATAGCATCATGACATTGACCACTTCATTAATGCTTATCTATTACACTTTTTCCAAATACTTTCAGATATATATCACTCCTGTGCATAAGCCCATAAACGCTTTAAAGGAGCCTGATATGTCAACAAAAGCGACGCACACCAAAACTGAACCAAACCACTCGATAGACCAGCCGATCAACCAGTGGCCGCAGACTGCCGAAGCGATCCTAGCCTCTGCCGCCAATATCATTGCCGAGCGCTATGTGAAGAAGGACGCCTATACCAATCCACAGGCCACTAAGGATTTTTTAACTTACAAACTCGGTGGTTATGAGCGGGAGGTGTTTGCGGTGATGCTACTCGATAATCAACATCAATTACTCGAATTTAAAGAGTTGTTCTTTGGCACGTTAGATGCGGCCAGTGTTTATCCACGAGAAGTGGTTAAGGCGGTGTTGGCTGTCAATGCCGCTGCGGTGATTTTTGCCCATAACCATCCCTCCGGTGAGTCTGAACCTTCAATGGCAGATAAGCACATCACTCAACGGTTAACCGATGCGTTAGCGCTTATCGATGTACGTGTGCTTGATCATATCGTGGTTGGCCGCACGCCAGTGTCCTTTGCTGAGTGCGGCTTACTCTAGCCAACGTTTAAACCTGCTACGCCTTTTTAAGGAGTCCATCATGATTGAATTTACTGATAGCTTTTCACAGGCCTGTGTTGCCGAAGCCTGCGCCGCGTTTCCTGAACTGCGTAACCGTTTAGCGGTTGAGCTGATTTTGCCGATGTTTGTGCGGCCACTTAATGCCATGGGCCAAGTGATTGGCAAGCCGATTGTGGCACCGAATCCAAAGCTACATAAAACCGTATTGAGTGTGTTTCACCGTGATGTGGTTGAACACTTACCCAAGGAAATTGCCTTTTGCCGCTATGCTTGCCCCTGTGACAGTTATGGTGTGCCTATAGGAGAATGGCAACGGGTGATCAATGGCGTGTACTTTAACCATGGCAGTAATGAACAGCCTAATTGGAGTGTACATACCTAAAGACCGTTACCTGTCATCACCCACTCCACTAGTCGGCTGTATTAACCGCTCTAACTAGCACTGGTATTTATCACTGCTCTCGCTAGTCAGCTAACGAGCACCCTACTCCCTAAAGTTCTTTTCAACCATTGAGGTCACTATGACAACCCTAAAACTTTTCGATATTGAGCACGCCTGGGGCTTACCCCGTAAAGTATCTCCCCGCTTTGGTGCAAGGCTGATTTTACGTGGTCTGCACTTGGATTATCTCCATGACCGTGCAAGCTTTGTTGGTGAATTTCCACCAGCAATTAAACAACAATTTGTCGATGCCTTTCCCGCGATGGTTAAACAGCTTGAGCGGCTGGTGGCCACCGGCGAGATTGATGCTACTGAGCAGCACTGAGTGAGCATTGAACACGCAGGCTTTACCTGTGAGGCCGATACCTTAGGCAGCCATGGCTATTTGTATATTGCGATTTATCAAACCGAAACTAAACCAAAGCTAAGCCACTGACCACCAGCAACCTCGCCCTCACTCGATAACCCGTTCATTATCGTAAGCCAGTACTAATCCGTTAAACATAACCACCAAGCTTTAGTCTCCCAGCTCAAAAGCTTTAGCAAGTAGCCCTTAGCGACTCACATTAAACCGCTTAGCCAACACTCGTTCTATTAACCAAACCGCATAGACAACAAGAGCCAAGGCGTTACTGCGCCTTGACTCTTGCATATGCACGTATATCAAACAAGGAATATCCCATGACATTAACTATCAAGCGTAATCAACTGCCAGCGATGCCCGATCGTTTTTACCAAGTGATTGAAAAGGAACTGGCCAACGTCGATCCAAAAGATACCAACGCCATCACCCTTAATTTTCGCGATCCCGACTACAGCGCCGAAGCGGGTGGCTTTCATCCCGTCGAAGTGCGGCTTGAGAAACAACAAGATCACTGGCGTTTAGTCTACGTTACCGACTTTGCTTTTCGTGGCCATCCCTTCCCTGAACTGGTTAAAGACATCGATATCTGCTTTAACAGCAAGCAGGTCTATAGCCTATTTAGTGGCTGGATTACTGAGCGGGAATCACAGGGACTGATTAAGTTGTTTAGCGATAACTTTATCAGTTACTACCAGATGGAAGCCTATCAAGTGCAGGTGAGCTTGGATTAACTCGCCTCGCCCTCATTTTGTGCGAACATCCTAACCATATCTACCGGTTTCAGTTCTACCCTAATCAAAGAGCTAAGCCCATCACACCCGCGCCCTTGTAACCTAAATCATTACGACAAGCCCCTGTCGTTAACAACAACCAACCTCGCCCGCAACGCCCGTCGTTAGCGGGCTTTTTGTTTTGGAGTCCACCATGAACATCTACCGCGAAACCATCCTGCCACTGCCAGAGCCTTTTTATGAGTTGTTAGAACGGCAACTGGCCGCACTCAATAACCCGAGTCTCAACATCGTCACCCTAAACTACCGCGATCCCGACTACAGTGCTGAGAGAGGTGGTTATCACCCAGTGGAGATCAACCTCTACCGCCAGGGGGATTGCTGGTATCTCAATTACTTCACCGACTTTGCTTACTGCGGCGGCCCCTTCTCTGAGCTTGAGAAAGAAATGGAAGTGCTGTTTCAGGAGAAGCAGGTCTACAACAGCTTCTTTGGTCGCTGTTACCTCGAGCAAGCCGACAGCTTAGTGAAGTTGCTGCTGGAGAACTTCTGTAACTACGTCGAGATGGAAATCTACCAAGTTCAAGTCAGCGCCGACTGAACTTGGTGCCCACAAAGGTATTTTGGGAACCAAGCAATGCATACCCGATGCGGGTTGGCGATGTGCTGGTGCCCACATTCATCACATAGCTAATTGAGGGAACCCAGCATGAACGAAGTCGAAGCGGTCAAGAACCGCGACACCATCAAGCTTATCAGTTACCTGCTCGAACGTCACTTTGGTCAGCAGATGGCGGATGTCTGGAATATCGGCCTTAACCTGGCCCTTAGGATCTCTGACTTACTAGCCATCAAGTTCAGCGATATCGACGGCGACCGCTTAAATATCATTGAGCAAAAGACCGGTAAACGCGCCAGCATCAAGCTCAACCCGAAGACGCTGGCGTTGATTGAGGCGATCCACCAGCGTCACCCTGAGCATATCTACCTATTCCAATCCCACCGCTCGAGCCAAGCCAAGGACCGGCAGGCCCCCGCGAAACCACTGACACGGCGCGCGGTCGCCAAAGCATTTGCCTTTGTCGGTGACGATATCAAGTTAGCCCTGGGGACGCACTCGATGCGAAAAACCCGCGGCTATCACCTGTATCAAGCCTGCAAAGACATTGGCCGGGTGATGCGCATGCTGCGGCATCAATCGGAAGCGGTCACCCTGCGTTATATCGGCATTACTCAGCAGCAAATCGATAAGGACTTTGTCGAGCTGGAAATCTGAGTCAATCAGCACGCCCTATTCAACCCATTAGCAGATGCGACCTAGGGGTATCTGCGTTGTTTTTCTTGGAGTCCATACCATGTATACATTTCAACCCGGTGATCATCTGGTCACCAATATCGATCCGCTTGGCTTAACCGAACACCATGGCCTGTATGTGGGTCATGGCCATGTGATCCACTTATCTAAACAGGGCATCATCGAAGAAATTGATCTGCAGCAATTTGCTGGTGGCCATAGGGTTAGAGTAAAGAAGTCCACGCTGTTTCCCCATCAGGCCATTGAGCTTGCACGCAGTCAACTGGGTCACAGCCCATACGGCGTTGCCACCAACAATTGCGAGCACTTCGTTAATGAATGCTTAGCGGGAACCAGTACCTCCAACCAAGTCAGTAATCTTACCCACATTGCGCTGCAAGGCTCTGCCAGAGCAGGCTTACTGGGGAGGAGCGCGTCAAAGCTTGCCACGGGGACTGTCGCAAACGTCGTATTAGCCTCTACCGCCATCAAAATGACCGGTGAATACCTTGGGCTACCCGATAACGTCAACACGCTGCTAGGTACACCTGGAGATCTTGTGGCTAAACCTGCAGAATCCCTATTAAAAGGCACCAGCCAAACTCTAGGTGAAAGTTATGCTTGCTTACGCCAAGGTGAGATAACTGATGCGGGGATCAAACTCGTCACCGGCAGTGTAGAAACTGGCTTAAACACCGTGTTGACGACAGCAGAAGTGGGCATCAATGGCGTAAAAGCCGGTGCTGAGCTGATAGCCGATGCATGGCATTGGTTAAGATCATGATGTTTCACCTGCAATATTGAGAGTACTCAGTCACCCATTACCCAAACCCTATAAACGAAGCGGCACAACTCGCCGCTATCGTTTTTATTCCTCTTACCTACGCTGATGATTCACCTGATACCTAGGTAATATGTGTCCCTGTTAAGCGATACAAATTACCATTCTAATATCTTTGAGCTTATGGTGTTACTCGCGCAGACGAGCAAACCATGTAATCATTATTTTTTGTACCACGTTATGCTTAGGTATTACCTAGTAGTACTAAGCATTACTTTTGGAGTCACAGATGAGCACAACCAACCCCGTGTCGGTTAAATTAGATGCTGATATGAAAGCCAGAGTCGAGCATTTAGCCAAAAATCGTAAACGTTCACCACACTGGGTGATGCGTGAAGCAGTCCGTGTATACGTAGAAAGAGAAGAGAAACGCGAGGCGTTGCAGCAAGAAGCGTTACGCGCATGGGAAGAACACCAGACATCAGGCTTGCATGTCACCGGTGACGAAGTGGTTAATTGGCTGGAGTCCTGGGGAAGTGAAAATGAAAAGGCAGCCCCTACATGCCACAAATAGTCTTCACTGCCACTGCATTAGCTGATTTAGAGCGCTTAGATGAATTTGTTCGCAGTAAAATTATCACAATGGCATAACTGGTCAACGCCCCCATTACTAATATCATTTACAAAATGGAAAACAATTCACTCGTATATTGCTAACAAAACTAATTCAGAATTATGAATGGCCTCTATTTGATGTCTGGCGTCCGACTACAACCATAATGATGTCGTCTATCACCATAGTGTTTACTATCCACTTTAGCAAAATAACTTAAGCGTATAAATAAGACTCGTAATTCAAAAGCTTTAGTAAAAGGCAAAATTTTATCCAAAAAATAACAGGAATGCTTTGGAATATGAACTAAACCTTGCGCATTAATTGATTTTATCGCTAATGCACTCGCCCAAGCTTTAACGATTCGATTATACATATTAGATCTACCAAGTTCAAACTTACCTAAACTTCTGTAGGCGTTTCCATTAAAAAACAAACAAAGATGGTAGTGTGGTTTATTATGTTCTCCAGTTTCATGCACCCATATATACAGTACATCGCTTTTATGTACAAACCCGTCTGAATGTTTAGTTTTTGCAATATAATCTGCCTTAACTTGTGCTTTCAATGATTCGATAAATCGAGTAATTACACTATTATCATATGACTCATATTCATCGGAAAGTCTCAAGTCAACCCTTACAGCGAAAACCTTTGAGTACATGATTAATGCCTGATTGATAACTCTATAATTTTTAATCAGATATTCCTCATACACTCCATCTTTAAATCTTAAGATAGATAGTCCACAATACTCATTACAAAGCAATATATTTAAATTTCTGTTTTTAAACATAAAACCCCAAATACAACCATATAAAATATTAATTAAAAACACTGTCTCAGTAAAATGTAAAGTAAAAGACAATCAACAAAAAATTAGTTTATACTCGACAAGATATCAGCCCAAACCTAAAACAGTTATTCACAAATTTGATACATCTTATCAAGTTGCAAACCAACTAAATAAACAGTTTAGATAATTGTAATATAATTAATACCCTAGAATAAACCTAGAAAAAACTCACCACCAAACACCTAGATTTGTACTTAAAAAAGCTAAACCAAGTCAAAAAAATCAACATAAAACACAATAGTAATTTAAAAGTTAACTCTGAATTTATATTCAACACAATCAATTAAAACAATGAAATACTTTTTATATTTTGAGATGCGAGATCACTTGATAACATATCCTGATTAAAATCAATCAAAGGCCATAAGTCTATAATTTTTGTTTTATCACAATCAAACACTGAAATTATCCCCTTTGAAACCAATTCATCCACAGCCATATTTAAAGAAGCGCTTTTTCTTAACCTAATTGGTCCATACTGTAGAACAGTATTCTTCTTTACATACCTACCACCTTTTTTCTTAAATATATCCAGCCAAAATAGCAAATCATTACTTAATACAACATTTAAAGGTGGCGGACAAAAATGTAGCATAAAATTAAATGAATAATAACTCATTAATTTAATTGCCAAATATAATGCATCGACTGAGATTTTAGAATCTAAAGAATGTTCAAAATAATGAATCAATGCTGCAACTCTTGCTACATTTTCTGCCAATTTAGAGGCATGATCTTTAGCATTTTCATAAATCCCACCAGGAGCCATTTTAACTTCAATATCATTATATATTTTTAACCAAATATCCTTTGCTTCATCAGAAAATTCAACCAAATGACGACTTAGAGGTATATTGTTTAGAAAATCCTCAATTTTTTTATGAAAGATTGTTATAAATTCCTCTGCAAACTTAATTCCAGTCGCCTGCCGGTAACCACTTACTGGCGGAGGAAAACAGACTAAAAATCGACTTAAATAGCCATTGTCTCTTACTGCACCCTGAGATTTCTGCATGAATCGCATAAAAGTGTGAGTCTGAATCATGATATGAGTCGTCAATCTAACATCTGAAAGTGTATAGGAATTAGTGGTTTTTCTTGCTACATTGACATCATCACCGCTCCAGATAGAATTAAGATAGGGCGTAGTTGACTCTGAAAACATGTTGATTAACACACCTCCCTCACTTGATCCAAGATATGCATTGGGCGAGTCATATTTGAGTCCAGACATAAGTGCCTCTACAGTACTATCCTCATAAATAATTATGAATGATTTTGGTATTTCAGGTTTTTGCTTTTCGTGCTCGAGTAACTCATGTAATCCTTCTTCAACTCCGCTCTCTGGTCCTCTAAACAACTTTCTTTTAATTTTTTCAGTTTTAATATCATGACTTTTTTTGTAAAACTCATATCTTTTTAAATTTTCAAGATAAAATTTCTCTTTTTTTAGCTGGAAATTTTTAACACCTTTATTTAATAATTTTTCCACAGTAGATTTGCGTTCACCTGAATCCGCGCAGGTTAATAAGTTAAGAGAGACAGGACAAATGTTACCTGTGGGTAATTCAACATTAATATGCCCCTGTAGAGCTGTTGCCACAGCAGCTAGACAAGCACTAATGATTAAATAATTTGATGCCTGAGTAATTAACGAGCATTCTTTTATCGCTCTTCCCAAAATACTTTCCACTCCTACATCAGGACAAATACCATCAGGTATAGGAAACTTACCCTTGAAATAATCTTGGTTAATTGGCGCGTCAAACTCTAAATTTTTCATCCGTGGGACAATGCGTTTCATATAAAGTCTCCTTATACATTACTTTTGAGTTCTGACTGATTTAAGCCATGATTCTATCTCGCCAAAATACCAACCAACAGCCCTAGGCCCAAGTGATACTTTTTTGGGAAACGTATGGTCATATCGAGGAGATTTCGGGTTTTGTTTGTCGTATATAGTAGACCGTGATAGTCCAGTTAACTTAATAACATTAGCAAGCCTAACGATTGAATAACTCGGATTACTGTCAAGCATAATCGCCTCCTTAGCATGTAAGTTTCGAAGGTGACTATAGGTTTTTTAAAGATAGAGGAAAAGGGAGGATGGGGATAGAAATCACTCCCCAAACAAGTTTAAAAATTTGATTTTAAATAATTTTTAATCACCCTGCTTTTTTATTCTTATCATAATTTCTGCATATTTTACATTGTCCTCAGAGAAACCTAGATCACTAAAAAAAGCTTGAATCGATTGATTCACCTTGGCGATAGCACCAGTGTCACTATTAACACCATATGTATTTAACGCTTTGACTAAAAAGGGGAATTTACAATTTGGATTAATATTATTAAGTGGCTCTGCAGTAATCTTTTTCCCTTTAGGACTAGGGCTTAGAAAGTATGCCGCAACATCGGCTTTTTTGCCCGAGTAACCTAATGTACGCTCAATTTTTGCAGCTAAATCTTTAGATTTCATCGTTGATTTACAATTATTCGCAAACAATTGGTAACCCAACACGGCAAGTTGATCAAGTTCCGTCAATTGACGCAGTTCTATAGGTATGAAATAGGGGCTATCATCAGGGATAGCGTTTAAATCATTAACTATATAACTTTCAATATCTGACTCAAATACATATAGTGAATCAAAGTCGACGTCAATGTGAACGCTATTGTTTTCTATATCACTGTATTTATTGTAGGAATTAACTGACTTGTCAGTAAATAGCATTTTACCATGTTTAATCGATTCTAGATAAGGTAAGCTAAATATTTTAAAATTATTGACCTCTGACGTCAGAAGCATTTTTGTTGCGAAATTAAATTTACCATTTTCGTCATAAGCCATTACAACATTCACTTCATTAATTGGTATCGATTTAGATTTTACCAATGTAATAATTTGACTTCTTTTTAAAAAACCATAGCATACACATTTCACTAGTTCTAAAGTAGATATTGCATTTCTCTCTTCATTTCTTTTTTCTATTATCTTATCGTATCCATGATAAATTTCCGGTTGTTTAAGACGTTTAGAAAAGCTTTTAAAAATTTCATCTCTATAAAGTAATACATGCCATACATTCTTATTAGCAGGAACAATAAAAAATATTGGCTTATCATTATCAACTAAATGTCTAATGACCGATTCTCTGCCTTCGCGTAATTTTAGAGACGATAATTTG
This sequence comes from Shewanella sp. KJ2020, assembly GCF_024197625.1. Lineage (NCBI taxonomy): Bacteria > Pseudomonadati > Pseudomonadota > Gammaproteobacteria > Alteromonadales > Shewanellaceae > Shewanella > Shewanella sp. KJ2020. Next base: position 20,094 of record NZ_JAKUKD010000004.1, read on the forward strand.
ACTACAACCCTCATAGAGCTCACCTTCAACATTGCATGCTATTTCTGCTATTAGTAGCAGAAATAGCATGCAATATGGTAATGATTTTTAACAAATAAAGGCTTTTTTCTAAATCGGTAAACTAAAACTGTAGCAGCGGCTCTGATAGGTTTCCCAAATCAACTTCTGCTGAATCGCCACTTCTTCGCTATAAATGACTGGAAATATAATTCAATCAAGCTTTAATCAACCAAAGTTCGCTTACCTTATGGGTTAATGAAGATGAGGATACAATTACTAAGTGGAAAGCCAAGGTCGAGCCGCCCAATAAAGGTCGCCCTCGAGAGTTTACGACTTAATCATGACCACTGCACTGATGATCCCATGAAAGAGATTGTTAGCAACCACTAAGTCACGAGTTCAGACCTGCATGTTTAGTCATTAACATGCAGAAATCGCTTGTTTACGTGCAGTTCGCCACTACTTCACTAGACATCAGTGTGCTTAATGTTGCATTGACTTACAATGTCACAGAATTAATCAACGACGCTAGTATGTAGCCCCAGAAAAGCTTATGCATTTTAATATGTATTAAAGTGCAGAAATCACGAGTTTACGTGCATATTTGAGTATTTTCGAATCAGATTACTTGATTATGTCGATAAACTTCCCTTATTTACGCAAAGCTGCGGAAATAGTCAAATTCATAACTTAAACAATTCAAAATGAGTGAGCATTTAATCATATCAATATAAGCAGCCCCCAAAAGGGGCTGCATATAAATCATTAATCAAAGCATTTTCTGGCTTTTAGAGATTTAACTGACTTAACCATCTTGGTAAATTGTCGCTCTTGTACCCGTCTCTCATGAAGTGACGCAGTGTTTCGAACCTTTTCATCATTCAACTTTTGGTAGTTAGTTAAACGTCTTTCCTCTAGCACTCCTTGCAAAATAGCCTTCTGCACCGCACAGTCCGGTTCAGTAGTATGTTGGCAATTATTGAAACGACATTGTGTAGCAAGCAAATCTATATCAGCAAAAGTACGGCGTATACCCTCATCACAATCTATCATTTGCAGTTCACGCATCCCAGGAGTATCAATCACTACCGCACCATCGGGAATAAAATGCATTGAACGTGATGTTGTTGTGTGTCTACCTTTGCTATCATCAATTCGTATCGCTGCTGTTTTCTGTACTAAATTGCCAGCCAACGTATTGACTAACGTAGACTTACCTACACCTGAAGAACCGACTACGGCCAAAGTATTACCTGCTTTACACCACTGTTTCAGTAAGATACAGCAACGATTGTCAAGCGCATTAACCACTTCAACCATTAGCATTGAATCCAGTTGCTTTACCTGTTGTAGAAAAGGTTCAATATCAGAGCATTGATCCATCTTTGTCAATACTAGTAATGGCTCTGCGCCAGCCTCATGAATCAACGTCAAATAACGTTCTATACGGCTTAAATTAAAGTCATGATTTAACGAGCTGACAATGATGACCGTATCTACGTTGGCAGCAATTAATTGCTCAGTAAGTTGACTACCGGCGGCTTTACGTTTGAACAATGATTTTCTTGCTAACAAACGAATAAAGCCGAACTCAGCATCTAAAAGCAGCCAATCACCAATAGTTACTTGCGGCAAAGACTGATTCGCGGCCAAATGGAAAGGTCCATTTACTGAAATCAGATCATAGCCGCTACGGTGGTGTGCTGTTACGCGAGCGATTATTGTATTTTCAAATTCCTGAAGATTTAGTTGTTGCTGAAAAAAGGCTTGCCACCCTAATTGGCGCAAGGTTAAGGGTAAATTCATATCATTTCCTTCTGCGCACAGTTAAAACTTATGCGCACCATAAAAATGGTTAGGAACTCTGGAAAAGATCGAGGTAAACCAAAAAATTTGGTATTCAGAGATCCCGGTAAGCTAACACCGGGCAAAGGCAGGTTAAATTAATAAAGGTAAAAGTCTAACTTACGCCTCAGCCTTCGCCGGGTGGGTAATTGTTACAATCATTAAACTCTCCTTCTACATCTAAAACATCTTGTACGATTCTAAAAATGTTGTACTGCAAAAGCCACAACGATGCGAACAAAAAATTAACTAGTTGAATAGAAACGATGCTTAGTAACCCTCCGCTACTTTACCAGACGACTTCTAGCCCCATAACAACACAACTGAAATGCAACAACAGTGTCAGATCTAGTCTTAACTAATACATTTTAATATGTAAACATGCAAAAACCGCGTGTTTACGCGCATTTTTTAGCTGTTTTCGAAGCGAATTGCTAGAGAATGTCGATAGTATTCACTTATGCACTTGAAACTGCATAAACATTCAGATTTTGACTCATCTCTGACTTCTTACTTGCTTAGGCGAACAGAAGCATGTCAACACACAACGAACACGAGATCTCTGAGCTTTATGCGTGAATCTATCTCTCACAGACAGATTCACGAGCTGACTTTGGGACAGAAGTGTGTTATGTTTTGCGCGAAATTATCTGCATTTCGGATAAACAAAAATAATCCTAAACGCTGAGTCGCGATGAACTTAAGGATGTAACGCTTGGCTTGATGCTTTGCCTTTACACCATTTCCCGCTGTTATGCTGCTTTTTAAACTCGCACATGCTATCCCATCGGCCACTTATGCCACTGTATTGACGGCGAAACTCTTTAGCAGAAGTAAGCCAAGTATCGGGCGCAATACCTAATTCATTGAGCAGTTTTGGTCGCTGATTATCGATATAACCTTTCTTATCAAGGCGAATCGCGCGGCCTGTCCAATCTATCAACTCAAGATAATCAGCAAAATGAAACGGAATGCCAGATTGCTGCCTTAGATGTGTTGAACCATCAAATTTGACGAGGGATTGGTGTGTTGTTTGCGGTCGTTTATTTGCGGATTGAGCCAATGTGTTAACTGAGGGTAAAGCGTTATCTTGCGGGGCTAGCGAGTTAATCCGCTCCTGAATCGATGTAAAATCAGAGGATTGCAAAGAGTCGGTAATGCCCGCCCTGATTGGATTTAAATCCACATACATCATGCAGGCCAGTAGTGCTTGCTCATCTAGCAGCGCTTGCGACTTAAACCGGCCTTCCCAAAACGCCCCTTTACACTCGTCTTCACGATTGGCCTTACGGGCAATTTCTTCATTTAAACAGCGCATAAACCAAGATATGCTGGATAAGCGCTCATGCCACTCAGTAAGTAAGCCATCAAGCAACATCACTTCACCGTCGATTAACGCATCACCATTCATATACTTAGTCGCGACAGCATGGCCCTTAGTGATTTGACACCAGCGGCTGATAATATCTTTTTGACTTAAGGATTTGGCCTTATCGACATCAATTTTAAGCACTAAATGATAGTGATTGTTCATCACGGCATAGGCACAGATATCAATACAGAAAATCGCAGATAATGCGTTGATTTTATCCACAATCCAGCCACGTCTATGTCCATAACTGCGACCTGTGAGTTTATCCTCGCCACATAAAAAAGCCCTACGAACACAGCGATTTATCACATGATAGAAAGGCGTCGCATTGGCATCAATTAACTGTCTTCTGGCCGAGGTCATCACAAGCTCCACACAGACAAAATCAGAGTGATTTAAAGCCTAGTAGAAGGTGTTGAAAAACACAAAAAGATCTGGCTGTCCCTGCTTTGACGACGATTAATGGGTGTAGCCGATCAGATCGTAGCTTCTTGATTTAGTTTCATCGATTTAAGCAACAAAGCCAATCCAGCCCTGACATTAGGAGGTTAACTCTTTAAGCGTTTGATATAATTCCAGCGGCTTATTAGTTCCAACTACGATTGAAACACCTGAGCGAAAGTCAATTTTAACTCCTTGGAAGCCTGATATATTGTATATAGTTCCTTCAGATGAAATTCGTACTCCCCAACCACAGTACCACTTATTTTTTACCATAGTCACTTTGTTAACATTTGAAAGATCAAACCTCTTTTTAAATAGACCAACTCCGTAACTTAGCGTTAGTTGTTTATCTTCAACACTCACTCTTAACTTGAAGGTCATTAAAAGTACAATACTTAATATAACTATTAAAATTATAAAGTCGTTTTCGCCTTTAAATTCTTGCATACCGAACTTGTTAAACGCAAAAACTGATGCCAAAGTAACGAAATAAATTATAAAAAAAGGATACCCTATTTGATTATTTAAGTAACGCATGAACAATTCTCCTTTATAACAAGTTTTTCTAGGATATACGTTTAGACATGAACTCATTAGCATGGTATTTCATAAGCACGTTTGGCATATACTTCTCATAGTTTTCCTTTAGTGCCGACACAATTTTAGGATCTTTGTGCAAATAAACACAAGATTGACAGTTGTGAGAAACTGTACCAATGGAGTTTCCTATGTATCCACTACCCATTAATTGTTCAATTATTGAAGTTGGGCCGTCAACTTTAATCCAAATTTTCAAAAAATCATTCAATTGCTCATCATAGGCTTTTCTCAGAGCGTCTTTATCACCGATATTACCGATTTTCATCTCAGGAATGTGCTCAAAAGTTAAACCACAACACCCAGATATCCTGCCATGAGGAGTGACAACTAAATTAGTGAATATTTGTTCGCAACCCTGCATCAAATCTTCTTGATGAATTTGCACACCTCTATCTACATAATCTTTTTTGAAAGGCATCCAAGTGTTATTTTGAATCTTCAGCTTTTTAGTAGATACTAATTCCGATATCACTGGATTTGCCGCGATGGTTTCCCTACAAGATGAGGTTTCAGTATCTTTCTCAACTGTTATCATGGTCCCAATACCTAACTCTGTACATGCTTGGGCAGCGTTAATAACCGAACTAAGAGGTACGTACTCTTGATGGTCAACCCCCGTACTGAAGTTAATTTCACTTAATCCAGCGGCATTTAACTGTGCAACAATTTTTCTTGCATTCGAAAATGTATTACCCCAGTAACCATTTGTTACGCAACGCGATTTCTTTCCATTTAATGTTGCAGCTTGAATGCCAGCATAAAGGTCACTTTTAAGAGTGAAGCATTCGCCCCCACTGAACACTATTACCTTAAGATCAGGGAATGAGGTGCAGCCTGAATCAATTATCTCCAAAATTTCAACTTTAGATAATCTAGATTTCAAATTTGGATTTGACTCAAAACAACACTCTTTACATGCTGCTGTACATCTATAAGTAGGAAGAATGGTAATTGTATTTGGAGATTGTTGATACATATTATTCACCAATAATTTAAGGGTAAGAAAACTTGTCGTTATGCCTTTACTTTAAATTTGGCAACTTAATAGTATCCAGCTCATTAATGGCAGATTGAATTATATAATCAAGATTATCTTCATTATCGATTAAACCAAGATTGTACGCCGCAGTATAAAAAGCTCGCAATTCACTCTTAGCAATGTCTTTATAAATATAATCACTTAAATTAGGAACACCTGATGCTTGTGCTACGGAAAATGCTACCCCTTTGTTGTTAGCAATGGTTGTGTTTGACAATGCTACTTTTCCAAACTCACTATCTCTAACATCTGGATTATTTGGTAGTGAATAAGGATCTTGATAACCCCAAACATAAGTCCCTGCATAAACTACCAAGATCACAGCAACAGCAACGTTAGTAGCAGCAACGGCATTAACTGCAACTGCAGCAAAAGAAATGCACGTAACACAAGCCTGAGTATAGTCACCTTCTTTGCCTAATCTGACTGAAGATAAGTTATTCGTCAGGAATAGTTTCTCATATTCACTTTTATTTTGTTCAATATAGAATTGATATTGAGGCACCAGCTTTGAAAAGTCATCTGCATTAACGAGATTATAATCAACCAACAATTGGACAAAATTGTCATAATCTCTAGTACTGCTTGCCTCTCTAAATCTTGGGTCACTCACCACTTCTAGAAATTTAACACTTGGGTTAGTATCTATTTCTGATAAAGATATCCCCATCTCCTTAAGAATTTCCTCTTTATTATAAATGTAATCTTGAGCATATTCTGGATCTGAATACATACGCTGAATATGATTACTGATTGCTAAGTTTTGCTCTGTATTTACAGGTAGCCTGATAAGGCTACTTTCTTCAATTTTTGGAGGCTGTTCAGACAAGCTATCTGGTGTGCCATATAAGCCATCTGAATCATGTGAAATGGCTTTTACTGGAATAGATAAGGCTGCAGTGCCTAATATAGCAAGAGGTAGTTTTTTCATTTTAAAATCCATTTATTATTAAATCCATCGATAAGAAATTAAGAGATGAAATTAAAATTGTCAACATCTTTTTTCCTGAATTCGGGAACTAAATCTGTAGCTAGTGATCAGATCGAAATCACTCACAATCTAATTAATCAACTACTATGCCAAAACTGAATCGCCACTGATATCGTAGACACTTTTTGCATTACTAAAATTAAGCCAACAGGCCAGTACTAAGCAGAGCTAGTTAAGTCATGCGAATCAAGGAATGGGGCATATCCTCGTTAGCACTTAATACACGGCACACTTCGCCACTTAGTCGTATATTGCGGCGTCAGCAAATCCCTCCGCATTACCCATTTTTGCTCTATGCCTTGGGCTGCAACAAATAGAGTATCACTGCCATAGCGTTGGTTTATGTGATCGAGCGTAAGCATTAGCGCTGGCTTTGCGGTCGACGGATTAAACAAATCTAGTTGGCTATGTTTCTCGCTCGTTAAATCAATCAAACCTACGCCTATCTTGTAATAGCGTACACCTTCACGAAATAGCTTGGGTGTGGCTTCACACACTGCTTTCGTCAACTCTATCGTACAGTTCATCGGGCAAGGGAAATGCACCACGGTTTTGTAGCTTACAGGGCGCTCATCATGGGGCGAGTTACTCGCAAATAGCAGCATCGTCTTGCAGCAGGAGCCTTGCTTACGCGCTTTAGCAGCCGCAATTCCCACATGCTTACTCAGTGCTTGCAGTAATGATTCAAAATCGGTGATGCGCTCACCCATGCTTCTTGTCGAGAATATCTGCTTTTTATCTGCCCTCGCTTCATCCCACACCTTGCATACTTGGCCGTTAAGCTCTCGAACTATGCGCTCGACTTCGATACTGAACTGTTTACGGGCTAATCCTGCTGGCATGTTAGCAAGGTCAAACGCTGTACGGATATTCATCAGTTCGAGCTTGGCACTAATCCTGCGTCCTATTCCCCAAACATCACCTACCGCTAGCTGCTTTAGAATAGCAGTTCGGTCTTGGTCATTGTCGATAACACAAACGCCTTTATAACCCTCAATCTTCTTAGCAGCATGGTTAGCCAGTTTTGCTAGGGTCAGGGTTTCCGCTATCCCCACACAAACAGGTAAGCGAGCTTCTTTCCATACTGCCCGTCTTATTAATTGACCTTGAGTATGAAGGCATTTTATTGCTGGATAGCAGTTCTTAAACGACAGGAACGTTTCATCGATGCTGTAGACATGTTGCTCGGGCGCAAAGCGGCCAATGATATTCATCATTTTGCCAGACAAGTCAGCATACAGCTCATAGTTAGACGAACAGGCAATAACACCACGCTCCGCACAGAGAGTTTTGACTTGAAAGTAGGGCACAAATTTCTGAATACCCGCTTCTTTAGCCTGTCTGTTGGCTGCAACAATCATCCCATCGTTGTTACTGAGCACAATAACAGGCTTACCACGCCAATCAGGCCGGAATACTTGTTCCGCGCTACAGTAAAAGCTGTTGGCATCGACTAGCGCAAACATCTACTTTTTACTCAATTTTTTACTCAATACAGGACTTTTACGGTGGCAACGAATAGAACGAGTGATAACGCCTTAAATACTGAACTCATCGTATTCGTGAATAATGACAGGCTGGTGTTGTTGATTAGAAGAAAGCAGTAAACGGCGGGGGATATCAATGATTTTGCAAACAAACTCCCTATTTAAATTGGCTACAATGACATCGCCATTTCGCACCATCTCGTGGCGGTCAACAATGAGAATATCACCATCAAAGATTCCGACATCTTGCATCGAGTCCCCTAGGGCATAAGCCATAAAAGTTGAGCTTGGGTGGTCGACCAATAGCTCATCCAAGCTTAGACCTAGCTGAGTGTATTCAGCCGCAGGTGACTCAAAACCTGTAATGCCAGCACGGGCAGGAATAGGGATAACACGCATAGCAATAAACCACTGTTAATATATACAGTAAATTATAGCCAAGAAATGACAGTTAGCAAGATCTATTAAACGACCTCGATATGGACCACTAAATACTTTTCTTTATCGAAGTTAACATTTGGCAATTAGCTGTTTTCTTAGAATGAACAGGTTGACTCTAGTCGACTCATCAATTCAATCTTTAGGAGAGCCAGTGAAAGTCAATCAGACTTTAGTTATTCTTCAAAGATAACCATTCCAATCCCTGCTCTGCAAAGGCAAATAATCTATCGCTATAACCTTGAGAGATCACACTACGGATGATCTCAGGGTCAATATTCAAATGATCATGCACCAATGCATTACGCAGGCCTATCACTTTACGCCAGTCATTTAATTCATCGGCTGGTTGTGTACCTCGTTGACACAGGATCTCAAATGCTTGGTAGGCATCCTGCGGACTATGCCCTGCCTGTGCTTTAGCCCAATGTTTGGCAATACCAATGCAAGCTTCAATAGAGACCTGTAGTGTTCGCTCTGCTGCGCGATCTTCAAGATTAGATAGGGGACGCTGACTGAGTAATTGGCGCAATTCTCCAAGCTCGGCTTGATACCGGCTAAGGCTTAAGCGCAATGACGTGATATAGGCATTATCCAAAATAATAAAGTGGTTTTGGGCGGAATAATCGAGTTCCAATTGCGACATAATGCGAGACTCTTCTTGCATTCCTCGACCTTCATCTCGACTAAAGATAAGTTTGTTGGCATTAATGATTCCGAAAGCCAGAGGGATAGATGCTAGATTGATATCGACAATGGATAGCTTTCCTTCGGCTAGCCCCAATGCTCGTTGCCAATCCATAGCAAGCAGTTCAGCTCTAATACGAGTATCAAGCACACTGTCCGCCTTTACCGGGTCGAATGCGACGGCTAAATCCCAATCGCTATGCTCGCTAGCATTTCCTTTCGCCTGCGAACCATAAAGCCATAATACTGCTACCTCAGAATGGCTTGCAGCTAAAGCGTTTAGTCGGTGCAAATGCTGGCTCTGGACAATAGTCATTGGCTTGGCTTTAAGTTGGTCATGATGTAAGAGTAACAACCCTGAGTCGGAGTTAACAGGTTAGATTCGTGTGTCACGTCCCCTAACCTTTTGACTCAGGGAGATAATCTCTATTCGGCCTTACAGGTCATGCCCCTAATTTTCTTGAACCCGCTGTTACTGACAAAGAGCCCACTGCTGCAGCGGCAATATGGTTGCTCCACCACTCCATTAACTTGGTCCGTCGCTCTAGGTAGGTAGTGCGATTATAGGCACTGCGGATTTGGTTTTTATCAACATGGGCTAACGCTGCCTCAATAACATCACCATCAAAGCCTTGTTCATTTAAGGTTGTGCTCGCCAGTGAGCGTAAACCATGCCCCGTTGTTCTTCCCTTTAATCCCATTCGCCCTAATGCTTTGTTGATGGTTTCAGGATCTGTGTGTTTTTTTGGATCTTTAGATGATGGAAAGACAAATTGGCTCTGCTCACTAATTGGCTTAACAGTTTCGAGTATCGCGAGAGTATGCGCTGTAAGCGGGATAATATGCTCACGATTCATTTTCATGCGTGATTCAGGAATAGTCCAAAGTTTGGCATCAATATCTATTTCTTCCCAACGGGCTCCGGCCGCTTCATTTGGCCTGGACATTGTGTGCAATTGCCATTCAATCAAACACCGGGTCGTTAACAATAAATTGGCGTTTGCAATAGTCTGCAGCAACTCAGCTAGCTCTGCTGGTTTTAATGCTTTCAGATGTTCTACTTTGCTCTTTCTAAATACTTCTCGAATACCTGACAACGGATTAGCATGAATGTAACCAGAGTTAACTGAAAAGTTCATGATTTCATTCAGCAATTGAGCGGTACGCTTAACCGTTTCAAGATGCCCCTTCTGCTCTAGGGGCTTTAGCGCGGCAATGGCTATGGGAGCCGTGAGTCTGCTAATCGCAATACTCCCCAGTTTAGGGAAGGCATACAGCTCAAGCTTACGCCAATTGCCTTCGATGGTTTTAGGCTTAATGCTTCCCTGCTTAGAGTCCATCCACATTTGCGCAATATGCTTGAGAGTTTGAGCGTTCTCTGTTGCCGCTTTTAATTTGTTTTCAACTTTAAGTAATTGAGGGTCGATGCCTTCGGCCAAGTTTTTCCGCGCTTCTAGCGCTTTATCTCGCGCCTCAGCTAAGGATACGTCAGGATATGAGCCTAAACCAAAATAGGTGGGTTTGCTGGTGGAGGGACGTATATATCTAAATTCCCACGTTTTCCCTGCAGTGCGCACATAGAGATAGAGATTGCCACCATCTGACAATCGATAGGGCTTTGCTTCCGCTTTAGCATTGAGCACCGCTTTTGCAGTCAGCTTATTTGTACTCCTTCCCATTTCTACCCCCTAAAATTAAACCCAAAAGTAATGCTTGATTTTGGCATCATTTTTCACTCGAAAATCAAGCATTACTTATCACTGAATAAATTCAGATAAATCAGGATATTGCCAAGTTAAATCTGGGCCATAAAATCGAGAAAATCAAGTAAAAAATCGGCATAAAAAAAGGATATTTTTGAAGCCGAAAGTAATGCCAAAATTTATCAAATTTCCTTGGCATTACTTTTGGCATTACTAAAAATTTAGGATGCTGTAGGATGTCATCAAACAATATAGGATTATAAGTGATTGATTTTTATAAAATACAGATAAAAAAAAGACGTCCTAGGACGTCTTTAAACTTGAATTTGGCGGTGAGAGAGGGAGTCGAACCCTCGATACGTTTCCGTATACACACTTTCCAGGCGTGCTCCTTCGGCCACTCGGACATCTCACCAGATTGTTGATTTATGTTTACGTGGTTAATCTTTCACGTGAATTTTACCTTTAATCCATTAACGTCAAATAATCGCCTTGCCGAGAGGCTTTTGTCGTTAACGGAGCGGTACTGTACGCAAAAGCATTTAGGTGGTCAAGTAAAAAAGAATCGATTTCAGGCGGTTGCGCAATTGCTAATCAAACCGCCCTCTCGATAGGCCTTATCCGCGGATAAAATAGACAAGGCATATCACCTTTGCCTTAATTCACCGTAAATTTATGCACCTCTTTAGACATAAGCTCAGCATCAAATGTTAGCGCTTTAGTAAGCTCGCGTAATTCATCGGAAATCCTTTGGGTATTCAGATAAATTTCACTGATCTTCAACGCATTACGGTTAACATCTTCGGAAACGGCGGATTGCTCATGGGTTGCCGTAGCAATTTGTTCATTCATGCGGTCAATAATATCAACCTGTTCAACAACACGCTGCAGTTCTACCCCAGCTTGTTCGGCTTCTTGCACGCTGATCTTGGCTTGTGCCAATCCGCGCTCCATCGCTTTTACGGCTATGCTCGCCCCCAATTTTAATCTGTCGGTCATGCTTTTAATATCGGCAGTTGAGGTTTGTGAACGCTGGGCCAAACTCCTAACTTCATCTGCGACAACGGCAAACCCCCGCCCCATTTCCCCGGCGCGAGCCGCTTCAATAGCGGCATTGAGCGCCAGTAGATTGGTTTGTTCGGCAATACTGCTGATCACATCGAGCACCACCACAATGCCGTGTATTTCTTTATCCAGTTCATTTATCGCCTGGGATGCGCCGTTAATATCATCGGCCAATTCCTTAATCGCTTTGCTGGTGCGGCCAACCTCCAGATTACCCGCCTTAGCCTCGTTGTTTGCGGTATTTGAGGCTTCTGAAGCTTGGACCGCGTTAGCGGCGATTTCGGCGACGGTTGCGCTCATTTCGGTCATCGCCGAGGCAACCTGCTCCGCTTCGCTGTGCCCTTCCATCACGTCCTGCTCCATGGCATGGGTACAGAGGTCCATTTGCTCGACCGCCTGCTGCAATTTAGCGCCACTGGCCCGAACCTGTAGGATAACGTTTTCAAAATCAGTCATCATGCCATTAAAAGCATTGGCAAGTTCACCAAATTCATCGGAACTGGTTTGGCTTAGGCGAACACTCAGATCATAGTGCTTGCGAGCCTGAATCACTGTCGAATAAATATGGTGAACACTGTCATGTAAATAGCGGATCACCGATAGGCTGAGCATCAATACCACGGCGAGTACAACGCAGAGTGTCACCAGGACAAAGAACATATGTTCATTAGCTACGGTCAGCCGCTCGTGGGTCACATTCAGTAAATCCGTGGATATTTGCTGCTCAAAATCCCTTAAGCGATCAATTCGGGCCGTTGACTTAGCAAACCAATCTTCGGGGTTTTGCTGCAGAATTTTTTGAACGTCCTGATCGAGGGCAATTTCGCGAAGTGCTTCTACATCCCTGACTTCGTTAGAGTTTTGGATGCGTTCGTTCGCTTCGACTAATGCTGGGGCTGCTAAGGCATGAAAGCGCTCTAAGTAGCTGTTTTGCTCAGAGACTAAGGTAATAAATTTGGCGTAAATTTTGGGTTTGAATCCCGCTTGGCCAAAGGTGGAGCTGAGTACCGCCCGCTCAAGCCCCGCCCGTTCCTTCATCTGCAAGTAGGCACTAAAGGCCGCGGCTTTAATCGCAATTTCTTGATTGGCCCCCGTTTTGGCGGTTTCATCGACTACGGCTAATAGTGACTTGTTAAGCCCGGTATAGTAGGCCACCTCATCAACCGCGCTGATGGATAGACTATCGACCTTAGCGCGGATCTGCTGGAGTTGCGCAAGTTGAGTGCTAATATCCCGTAGTTTGGGCGCAAACGTTTCGGGTAAGCTACTGTTATCGATGAAGGATTGATAAAGTTTTAGCTGTGTGTCCGTCAATTGTCTTTGGCTGGGTATTTTACCCGCAAAGGCTTTGCCCGCTGAGCTAATAAAACCAGCACTCATACCGCGTTCTTTTTGCAATTCATGGACTAAGTTACTGTTTGTGACAGCCAGTTCACTTAGCTGTACGACCAGCTGTAAATCTTGACGGTATTCATACTTTTCAATCAGGAAGAGTGCTCCATATAAGAAACACGCAAATAGCGGAGGCAGCACGACCATAAGTAACTTCTGCTTCAAACTAAGATTGCCAATCCATTGCCATTTCATAGAGATATCCTTCTACACAAAAATTAAGATGCTCTATATATAGCATAAGATCCACCTAAGGACGATGTTGCTACTTTAGAGATATAAAATTTAAATCTATTTCAAAAACAGCATTTTAATCTTTTGCTGAGGCGAGAGTTCTGCCATTCATTCTTCATCGGAAGTAAAAAGCAGTACAGATATTGTTTCTCATCAAAAATCCGCCAATAAAAAAGAAAAAAGCGCATTAGAGTCAATCCAATGCGCTTCTTAAACTGTGTTTCGGTTAGCCAAAAAGTTGCGGAAATAATCCCTTCACACCCGCGGCTATGACTTCAATACCTATGGATAACATCAGTAGCCCCATCAGACGGGTAATGACGTTAATCCCTGTTTTACCGAGGATTTTATAAATTATGGAGGCCATTCTAAAGAGGCCAAAACTCACTAAACCAAACACGATCACAGTGATAAACATCGCGATGATGTTAGACAAGGTATTGTGTTCTGCGGCAAACACTATCACCGAACTGATTGCACCAGGGCCCGCCATTAAAGGCAGCGCAAGCGGTACCACGGCAACGGATTCCATCGCCGATGACTCGCGGTCTTCCTCTTGGTTGCGTTTCACTTCGCCCAATTTACCCTGCAACATCGACATGGCAATAATCGCAATCAAACTACCACCGGCGATCCTAAAAGCAGACAGGGAAATGCTAAACATATTCAAAATATGTTGCCCCGCCACTATGGTCACCAACAAGATCACGACCACCGCAAAGTTAGCCACTTTCCCGGTATGGTTCCGCTCAGCCTCGGTTTGATGACTCGTTAAGCTCACAAAAACGGGCAATAACCCAATGGGATTGATAATGGCAACGAGGCCGAGAAAAAATTTAACGTAAAGTGTTAACTCCAAGTTGCGATCCTTATGTGCGTGTCACGCCAATTTCATCAAAGTAAGCTTAAGGGCAAGTATAGTATCTCAAGCACAGATGACTGAAAAATGAGATTTTTAAGGTTTTATCACAAGTTTAAATAATATTTCCATCCCGCAACGAGTCCGCTCTTGAGTCTAAGCAATAAAAACAGATCCTTTTTGCTGTAGTTTTATTACATAAAAGCCCAAATTTGATGGGATTATCACACTTTAATCCCGGCATTAAGTGTAATTTTCTACCATAAAGAATATTTAGCGAATCGAATCATTCTCTAAATCTTTTTAGGAGTGTTAACCATGTTAGTGACCAATGCACAAGAACTGGACCTGATGGTCGAGCGTGTCGCCAAAGCACAGGCCGAATATGCAACCTTTAGCCAGGCACAAGTCGATGCCATATTCCGTGCGGCCGCCCTCGCCGCTGCCGATGCGCGGATCTCGCTAGCCAAAATGGCTGCCAGTGAAACCCGCATGGGAATTATCGAAGACAAGGTCATCAAAAACCACTTTGCCTCGGAATATATTTATAACAAATATAAAGATGAGAAAACCTGCGGTATTTTATCGGAGGATCTCACCTTCGGCACTATCACTATCGCCGAACCCGTAGGCATTATTTGTGGCATAGTCCCCACCACAAATCCCACATCGACCGCCATTTTTAAGGCGCTGATCAGCCTAAAAACCCGCAATGCGATTATTTTCTCACCCCACCCAAGGGCAAAAACCTCTACCACAACGGCAGCTAAATTAGTGCTCGATGCCGCCGTTGCTGCGGGGGCGCCAAAGGATATTATCGGCTGGATTGATGAGCCCAGTGTTGCACTGTCGAACCAGTTAATGACTCACCCTAAAGTGAATCTTATCCTCGCCACCGGTGGCCCTGGTATGGTGAAAGCCGCTTATTCTTCGGGTAAACCAGCCATTGGTGTGGGCGCGGGAAATACCCCCATTGTGATTGATGAAACCGCCGATATTAAGCGCGCAGTCAGCTCAATATTGATGTCAAAGACCTTTGATAACGGCGTGGTGTGTGCCTCTGAACAAGCGGTAATCGTGGTCGACAGTATCTATGAGCAAGTCAAAGAGCGTTTTGCCAGCCACGGCGGCTATATACTGTCAGCCGATCAAACGGCAGCAATGCAGCAAGTGATCTTAAAAAATGGTGGCTTAAATGCCGATATCGTTGGCCAAAGCGCGGCAACGATCGCCCAAATGGCGGGATTTGAGGTCCCCCATTGGACCAAAGTATTGATTGGTGAAGTCACAGAAATCACCGAAGCAGAAGCCTTTGCCCACGAAAAACTCTCACCGTTACTTGGCATGTACCGAGCCGCAGATTTTAATGAGGCTGTCGATAAGGCTGAAGCCTTGGTCGCCTTAGGCGGGATTGGCCACACATCAGGCTTATATACCGACCAAGATACCCAAACCGAGCGGGTGAAGACCTTCGGTTTTAGAATGAAAACTGCGCGGATTTTAATTAACACTCCCGCTTCCCAAGGGGGGATTGGCGATCTCTATAACTTTAAATTGGCACCCTCGCTCACCTTAGGTTGCGGTTCTTGGGGCGGAAACTCGATTTCAGAAAACGTCGGGCCGAGTCATTTGATCAACAAAAAAACCGTCGCTAAGAGGGCTGAAAATATGCTGTGGCATAAACTTCCATCATCCATTTACTTCCGCCGCGGCAGCCTCCCCATAGCACTAGAGGAATTAAGCGATAAAAAACGAGCGCTTATTGTCACAGATAGATTTTTATTCAACCAAGGTTATTGCGATGAAACCATTCGCATTTTGAAGGCCCAAGGCCTTGAAACCGAAATTTTCTATGACGTTGAAGCCGACCCCACCTTAGCCATTGTTCGTCAAGGCGCTAAAGTCGCCCAAAGCTTCAAACCCGACGTGATCATTGCCCTCGGCGGTGGCTCCCCCATGGATGCGGCTAAGATTATTTGGGTGATGTACGAGCATCCCGATGTCGATTTTGCCGATTTGGCACTGCGTTTTATGGATATCCGTAAACGTATCTATAAGTTCCCTAAAATGGGTGCTAAAGCCATGATGGTGGCGATTCCGACAACCTCGGGCACGGGCTCTGAAGTCACTCCTTTTGCCGTAGTGACCGATGAACAAACGGGCAAGAAATACCCCATTGCCGATTATCAACTCACGCCCAATATGGCGATTGTTGACCCAAATCTGGTGATGCATATGCCCAAATCCTTAACCGCTTTTGGCGGCATTGATGCAGTAACCCATGCATTGGAAGCCTATGTCAGCGTGATGGCGAATGAATACAGCGATGGTCAAGCACTGCAGGCCCTCGATTTACTGTGCAAGTATTTGCCCGATGCCTATAATCTGGGCTCACAGTCCCCCATCGCCCGCGAGAAAGTCCACAATGGCGCCACCATTGCGGGTATCGCCTTTGCCAACGCTTTCCTCGGGATCTGCCACTCTATGGCCCATAAACTGGGGGCCGAGTTCCACCTTGCCCATGGGTTAGCAAATGCACTACTGATCAGTAATGTGATCCGTTTTAATGCAACGGATCTACCCACAAAACAAGCGGCCTTTAGCCAATATGACAGGCCAAAAGCCCTGTGCCGCTACGCTGCTATCGCAGATCATTTACAGTTAGGCGGAACATCCGATGAGGAAAAAGTCGAAAAATTGCTGGAAAAAATCGAGCAACTCAAGAAGACGTTGGGCATTCCTGCTTCTATCCAAGAAGCCGGCGTCAACGAAGCCGACTTCCTCGCCAAGTTAGATGAAGTAGCAGAAGATGCCTTCGATGATCAATGCACTGGGGCAAATCCACGTTACCCCTTGATTAACGAGTTAAAACAACTGCTGCTCGATAGCTACTATGGCAGAGCCTATAGTGACAACAACTAAGCTATCGCCTAACAAAGCGACTCGCGCGACCTAAATTAAAAAGCCCTCGAATGAGGGCTTTTTCTGGCGTGAACCATAACTTACTGAGTGATTAACTGCGATTAATATAGCAGCCCACACAACGACTAGCGCAGTGCAAGCACATAATCTATGGCGCTGGTGATCGCCGCTACCTGCGCTAAATTACATTCCGCTGGCGTGGCCGACGGGCTATCGGGATACACTTCAGTGGTGGTGTTATAAATACAACCCGTCACACTGCTGCAAAGCCCTAATGACTTCAGTGGATAGTTAATCACCCCGTGTTGCACTACCGTTGAGCCGATAATCTCGCCTTTGTCATCGGCAGGCGCAATGTGAGTGACTTTACTGACGCCATCAATAATCGCCTTTTGGAACGCATCCTGCAGATTTTCGGTATCACCTACGGCATAAAAACCATCTGGGATAGTGCCAGGGATAAAGTCTTTGCCATCGCGCGCAGCCAAGGCTGGACGAAATTCATCTTCATCCGAGTCGGTGGTTTCGTGCAAATCGACATGCACATCAAAACCTTGCGGGACGCTTGCCACCAGTGCCATCAGGGCTGCCGACTCTTCTGCGGGACTATTGGCATAAAAAGAACGGTTTGGATCGATAGCCTTTGGGTTCCAGCGATTGATGGTCTCATAGCCCCAAGGGCTCACACATACGGCGACCACCAGATTGACGCGATCAACATAATCGGCCGCCTTATCCGCTAAAAACGCCAAGGCGCCATGCACGCCACTGGTTTCATAGCCGTGTACGCCACCTGTGACTAATACGGTGATCTTTTGTGGATCGAAAGCCGCAGATTTGACCGCAAATAAAGGGTAACGCGCAGGATCAATCGATAAAGCGCCATATTGCACTAAGTTCAGCCCTAATGCAGTTAATTTAGGCTCCATCGTCTTAAGGGGTGTCACAACATTGTCTTGGTAAGAACGCTTAATTTGGGTGCTAGCAAACCATGCGGCCTTTTCTGCATCGCCCCATTTTTCACCGACTGTCCCGATTGGGTAAAAACTCACATTCGCCATATATTCTCTTCTTCTGATTTTATGTTTTGGTCTTATGGTTAAAGATTGTTATAGCTCAAAGCACGAGTTGCATTGGAATATCGCGGATCCCACCGCGCTCGCGAATATCACTTTGCGCAATAAAGCCAAAGCGCTGATAGACAGGCAGCGCATTCACCGCCGAGTTGACGGTAAAAGTACCAGGGTTTCCCTCTGCTGTACTCGCCGCCCTAATAAGCATCTTCACTCCTTGTTAACTGCTATAGCCACCAGTGTTTAACTGGCTACTATTAACAATCCTATTATTAAAAAGCCAGAACAGGGTTCTGGCTTTGGCAACAAGTTAAAGGGACTTAATACACAGTGGATTTAAGTCCATCATCCTCGATTACTTTTTGGTCCAGCTGTCCATCCAACGGAACACATTTGCGTACCATTGTTCTAGATTTTCTGGTTTTAAGATCCAGTGGTTTTCATCGGGGAAAATCAGCAGTTCTGATGGAATACCCTTGCGCTGCATATAACTGAATGAGGCTAAACCTTGGCCATAAGGCACACGGAAGTCCTTCTCGCCGTGGATAACCAGCATAGGCGTCTTCCAGTTTTCTACATAGTTCACTGGGTTAAACTTCTCATATAAGGCTTTGTTATCTGAGTAAGTGCCACCAAATTCATGCTCAGGGAACCACACTTCTTCGGTCACATAGTACATAGAGCGCATATCGAACAGACCCGCGTGGTTGACTAGGCACTTAAAGCCATCGTTCCAGTTGCCTTGGATCCAGTTCATCATATAGCCGCCGTAGGAACCACCGAGTGCACAGGCTTTCTGTGGATCGAGCCATTTTTGTTGCTGACTCACAGCCGCAAGACCTTTTTGTAAGTCTTCTAATGGCTTACCACCCCAATCTTGGCTGATAGAGTCGGTAAAGGCTTGGCCGTAACCGGTAGAACCGTGGAAGTCGACCATAACAACGCCATAACCCGCGCCCGCCCATAACTGGGCATTCCAACGACCACTGAAACCGTTTCCAAATGAACCTTGCGGACCACCGTGGACTAAGTAGGCAATAGGATACTTTTTGCCTTCTTGGTAGTTGGCAGGTTTGATCCAGTAACCGTAAACGTCTTCGTTGTTCCAGCCTTTAAAGCTAAATTGTTGGAATTCACCGAATTTGATTTTTGCGAGTTTGTCTTTGTTCACTTCTGTCAAGCGTTTAAGGCCTTGACCGTCGGTGTTGATGCGATACAGATCGCCCGGCTCAACTAAGGTTTTATTGTCGAAGATCAGTTGATCGTCGGCAATGGCGATCAGGCTATTGCTGCCGTCGCTGTAAACCGATTGCACATCACCAAATTGGGTATTTACTTTGAAAATAGATACTTGGCCAATGTCCTGCGCCGTCACGTACAGAGTACGGTTGTCAGGTGCAAACATCAGCGAGCTTGGGCTTCTATCCCACAGCGGCGCCACTTCCTTTGACTGACCTGTGCTAGTATCGCGCAGCATGATGCGATAACGGTCGGCCTCAAAACCGGGTTTAGTCATCGCCAAATAGGCTAGATAACGGCCATCACTCGAGAATGTTGGCTGCGCATCCCAGGCGATATTGTCGGCGGTTAAGTTAGTCGCAGTGCCGCCCGTGACAGGCACTTGCCACAAATCGTAGTTTGTGGTCCAAGCTTGGTCTTTGCTTGGCGCCTTTGCGCTATAAACCACAAATTTGCCATCTGGGGTGAAGGTGACTTCTTCCATACCAGAGAAAGGTTTTGGCGGCGTTTCGGTGTCGAGTCCTTGGGTGATATCCACGACTTTGGTCAGTTTCTCACCGTTTAAAGTGCCCACAAATAAGTGGTTACGGGCGTGATCTTCCCAGGTATCCCAGTGGCGCACCATCAACTGTTTGTATTCACGGCCCGTCGATTTACGCTCAGACTCGGCGGCAAATTTATCCTTTGAGCAGGCTAAATCCTTGCACTCAGGGAAGACGCGCATACTGAGCACGATTTGCTGACCATCGTTTGAGAGTTTGTAACCATCAATATCGAGTGGCAGCTCAGAAACTTGCTGCGCTTCACCGCCCGTTAATGGCAGTTGGAAAAGTTGGCTTGAGCCAGTGCGACTGGCAAGGAAGTAAATCGATTTATCGTCGCTGGCAAAGCTAACATCATGCTCAGTGCCCGCAGCCAATGTGAGCTGCATTGGTTTAGCGTCCGCTTGAGTCAGATCTAATAAATATAAATCGGAACTCGCCTCTCCCTTATCGTTAACGGTTTTCAGGCCGTAGACCAGCTTAGTGCCATCGTGGGACACGGTTGTTGAATGCAATTTGTTGAGTTTAACCAGCTGTTGCACAGTAAAAGGCGTGGGTTCGGCCCCATGGGCTGAATACGCCAAACCTGCGGCGCTAAGCGCCAATAGGAGAGGAGCTATTTTCATTGTTATGTCCATCTTTTGTTAAAAACATTCGGTACTTACCACCGAACGAATTGTTAAACACGGTCGTATCTTCGAAGATAAGGTTGCCACACTAGCGAAACAAAAACGCTCAAGCAAGCCAAAAGGCACACCTGAGCGTATTTTTTTGTGACAAATTGTCTGTGGCTCGCTGCCTAACCCTTTACCAACCAATTGTCACGTGAACCAAAGACAATGTAGAGACGACCAAGCCTCTGGTTCAATCTAACAACATCGCCTAAATCCATTAGGCTTTGGCGTTAGCGATATTCACTTTCCAAATTGCGGGGCCAGTTTCATGGGCATTTACGCCGTTTGAATCCACCGCCACAGTGACGGGCATATCCTGTACGTCAAACTCGTAAATCGCTTCCATGCCTAAATCGGCAAAGGCCACCACGCGGGATTTCTTAATGGCTTTCGACACTAAGTAAGCCGCGCCGCCCACTGCCATCAGATACACAGCTTTGTGCTTCTTGATGGACTCAACCGTCGCAGGGCCGCGCTCGGCTTTACCTATCATGCCCATCAGGCCAGTTTTATCGAGCATCAAGTCAGTGAACTTATCCATACGAGTTGCAGTGGTTGGACCCGCAGGACCGACAACTTCGTTACCCACTGGGTCAACTGGGCCAACGTAATAGATAAACTTACCAGTAAAGTCCACACCTTCTGGCAAGCCTTCACCGCTTTCAATCAGGCTTTGAATACGCTTATGGGCCGCATCACGGCCGGTGAGCATTTTACCGCTCAGCAGAATGGTTTCACCGCTCTTCCACTGTTCAATATCCGCTTGCGTCACAGTATCTAAGTTGACGCGGCGCACATCATCGCCCACTTCGCGGGTAATTTCTGGCCAGTCGCTGAGTGATGGAGGAGTAAGATCAGCAGGACCTGTGCCATCTAAATGGAAGTGTACGTGGCGAGTGGCCGCGCAGTTCGGGATCATCACCACGGGCTTTGATGCTGCGTGGGTTGGTGCTGTTTTGATTTTCACATCTAATACTGTGGTTAAACCGCCAAGACCTTGTGCGCCTATCCCTAGGTTATTAGCACGTTCAAAAATATCTAAACGCAGCTTTTCTTCGGTGGTTTCTGCGCCGCGCGCCATTAATTCATGGATATCCACGCTTTCCATCAGGGCTTCTTTAGCAAGCACTGCCGCTTTTTCTGCCGTGCCGCCAATGCCAATGCCTAACATACCTGGAGGGCACCAGCCCGCCCCCATGGTTGGCAGCGTTTTTTCTACCCAAGCGGCGATATCATCCGATGGGTTTAACATCACCATCTTGGCTTTGTTTTCACTGCCGCCGCCCTTGGCGGCAATGGCGACTTCAACGTGGTTACCTGGCACCATGTCGATATGCACCACAGACGGGGTGTTATCTTTGGTATTTTTACGACTGCCCGCTGGATCGGCAACAATCGATGCGCGCAGCGGGTTATA
Organism: Shewanella sp. KJ2020; assembly: GCF_024197625.1. Lineage (NCBI taxonomy): Bacteria > Pseudomonadati > Pseudomonadota > Gammaproteobacteria > Alteromonadales > Shewanellaceae > Shewanella > Shewanella sp. KJ2020. Next base: position 42,117 of record NZ_JAKUKD010000004.1, read on the forward strand.
TGGATTGGTATAAGCGCGACGCACACCCTCATCGACCATTTGCTGAATGGTCATATCGGTTTTGTCCCACTGAACCCCCATACCCACTTTCACGAAAGTGGTCACGATACCAGTATCTTGGCACAGTGGACGTTTACCTTCGGCAGACATGCGCGAGTTAATCAGAATTTGTGCAATCGCATCCTTCGCCGCCGCACTTTGCTCACGCTCATAAGCTTGGCTCATGGCATCAACAAAATCCTTAGGGTGGTAATAGGAGATGTATTGCAGGGCATCGGCCACACTTTCAATAAAGTCGGCTTGTTTAATCACAGTGTTTTCAGAGGTTTTATCGTGAGATGACATAGTAGGAGCGCTCCAGCAGCCTATGTGGCCTTACTTGTTTTTTTGTTAATTCTTTCTGGGCCAATATGATACTCTTTCCCATCTTTTTGGGCTACATCACATTTTAGATAGGGTTAATCGATGGCAATTAGGGCGTCAAAACAGCTTGCATCACGCCAACTTGACTGGACATTAAGCACAGCGGCAGTCTTTCAACACTTCGCTGCTGACAATTGGGCCATCCTATTAGACTCGGCAAATGCACCGCATCAAGACGCTAGATTCGATATTATTTGCGCCAATCCCATCGCAACCTTAGTGACCCAAGGTGAACGAACTGATATCCAGCGAGTGCTACCCCATCTGGATTTACCTGTGGGGATAGATGCGACCGATGATCCTTTTGCCTTAGTCAATGCCCTATTAACCCATTGGTATCCACAATCTTTTGCCAGCGAATTCCCTTTTAGTGGCGGTGCCATGGGCAGTTTTAGCTACGATTTAGGTCGCCGTATCGAAGCCATAGCCGCAAGCGCCAAACAGGATATTCAATTGCCAGAGATGAATATCGGCTTCTATGACTGGGCACTGATCTTTGATTACCAGAGCCAGCATTGGTATTTAGTGCATTATCGAGGGGAAGAAGCACTCGATGTTGAATTGAAAAAAATTCACTCAAAAATCAATCACACGTCTATTGCCAGCCCATTTAATCTCACAAGCCAATGGACTGCGCAAATCAACAAAGCCCAATACATAGACAAATTCAACAAAGTCCAAGCTTATTTACACAGCGGCGATTGCTATCAAATAAACTTAACGCAAAGATTCGAAGCGAATTATCAGGGCGATGAATGGAGTGCCTATTGCAAACTTCGCAACGCCAATAAAGCCCCCTTCTCGGCTTTTATGCGTCTGCCAGATAACGCGATATTGTCCATTTCACCCGAGCGCTTTATCCAGCTTCGCGGGGATAAGATTCAAACCAAACCCATTAAGGGCACATTGCCGCGCCATGCCGATCCCCTGCTCGATGCTCAGGCCGCCAATAGCTTGGCAAATTCGCCAAAGGATCGCGCCGAAAATGTCATGATTGTCGATTTACTGCGAAACGATATCGGCAAGGTCGCCACTGCAGGCTCTGTACAGGTGCCACATCTGTTTGAGATTGAAAGTTTTCCCGCGGTTCACCATTTAGTCAGCACAGTGACGGCAACGCTCGATCCCAAATACAGCGCCTGCGATCTATTGCGCGCCGCCTTTCCCGGTGGCTCGATTACGGGGGCGCCCAAAATTAGTGCCATGGAAATTATTGAAGAATTGGAACCGTCCCGCAGAAGTTTGTACTGTGGTTCCATGGGCTATATCAGCCAAGACGGCCAGATGGACACCAGCATTACCATTCGCACTATCGTTGCCGAACGGGGTAAACTCTATTGCTGGGCTGGCGGTGGCATAGTGGCGGATTCCGAGGTGAATGCCGAGTATCAGGAAAGCTTCGATAAAGTCAGCCGAATTCTACCTTTACTTGGCGCCGAGTCCCCCGTCCAGTATTAGAGGCAATCACACAGCGGAACACCAATGGATCAAGCTGAATTTAGACTCAGATTTAATCTGCATCCTTTAGCCGCGCAGGATCCGGCGGCCTTACCTCACCTTGGTTTGCGTAAGGCTGCAGTGCTGCTCCCCCTGCAGGACATTAACGGTGAGCTGCATTTAATTTTGACCCAAAGACCCCTGCATCTCAGGGCCCATCCGGGGCAAATCAGTTTTCCCGGCGGTAAAATTGAGCCCAGTGATCCAGATGCTATCGCGGCGGCCCTGCGGGAGGCAGAAGAGGAAATTGGCTTATTAAGGCAGAATGTGGAGGTGATTGGCACTTTTCCGGCCCACAATACTTTTACTGGATTTGAAATTACCCCCGTGGTTGGCATTATTAAGCAGGCATTTGAACTTAAACTCGATCCCGGTGAGGTGGCCGATTGTTTTACTGTGCCCTTAAGTTTCTTTATTGCGCCGGGCAATCGCCATCAGAAGCGCTTTTTACGCCAGGGCCGCTACTACCGAGTGCATTTTATCCCCTACCAACAGCGCTTTATCTGGGGCGCAACGGCTGCAATTATCGATTACCTCTGTCGGCACTTAAGCATTCCCGAAGCGTTTATTTAGCCTAGTTTTACTGCAGTGTAACGCCGTGATGCTCGCTAAATCACAAAGTGTACATATAAACCCGCAACCAGTGATGTTAAGAATAGCAAGGGAATATTAAACCAGTAACCGAGTTTGCTGTGGTGGGCAACATAGTAATTAAACGCCAAACTGACCAAGCTAATCCCCCCACAGACCCAAATTAAATATTGCAATAATTGGGTTCGATGCGGATCCCAATAAATCCTGAAGGTCGCGCCACGGCTCAAATAGGCGCCAACCTCGCGATCGGGCCTTGCCTCACCAAAGACTAACAACGCATAAACGGCCAAGGCCCAACCCAAAATGGATAAAGTTGCGAGGATAATTTGAAATGTTCTGACTTTACTCATATCGCCTCCCTACGTTTCACACGCTATATCGTTAAATATTAGCAATATTGACCTCAGGATACCTTTTTCAGCTTGAGAAAAGCTACCAGCAAGGTAATATAAACCTCCAAAATTTTCATATAAAACGTTTCGTTGGAGAACTAAGCAACAATGAGCATTGCATCTGTCGCTTCTGTATTTAAAGGTGAGCACGCGGTCGGTTCTAAGGTCACAGTGCGTGGCTGGGTAAGAACCCGTCGTGATTCTAAAGCCGGCATCTCTTTTTTGGCTGTCTATGACGGTTCCTGCTTTAATCCTATTCAAGGTGTCGTGCCAAATAGCTTAGAAAATTACGACAACGAAGTGTTAAAGCTGACTGCGGGTTGCTCCGTCGTGATGACGGGCGATGTGGTTGAATCCCCTGGAGCTGGCCAAGCATTTGAACTGCAAGTCACTGAACTTGAAGTCGCTGGTTGGGTCGATGATCCAGACACTTACCCAATGGCCGCTAAGCGTCATTCAATTGAACATTTACGCGAATTAGCCCACTTACGCCCACGCACTAACATCATTGGTGCCGTTGCCCGTATACGTAACTGTTTATCCCAAGCCATTCACCGCTTCTACCACGAAGAAGGCTTTATTTGGGTATCGACGCCACTCATCACCGCATCTGATTGCGAAGGTGCTGGCGAAATGTTCCGCGTATCGACCTTAGATATGGAAAACCTGCCACGTACTGATGTTGGCAAAGTCGATTACGATAAGGATTTCTTCGGTAAAGAGGCTTTCTTAACCGTATCTGGCCAGTTAAACGCCGAAACCTATGCCTGTGCACTGTCAAAAGTGTATACCTTTGGCCCGACTTTCCGTGCCGAAAACTCAAACACCAGCCGTCACTTAGCGGAATTCTGGATGGTTGAGCCCGAAGTAGCCTTCGCGAGCTTAAGCGATATCGCAGGTCTTGCGGAAGCCATGTTGAAATACGCCTTCAATGCCGTATTGACTGAGCGTATGGACGATTTACAGTTCTTCGCCCAACACGTGGATAAAACGGTAATCGAGCGTCTGCAATCCTTCGTTTCTAGCGATTTTGCCCAAGTAGATTACACAGATGCGGTTGAAATCCTGCAAAAATGTGGCCGTGAGTTCGAGTTCCCCGTGTCTTGGGGTATCGACTTATCCTCTGAACACGAGCGTTATCTGGCCGAAGAACACTTTAAAGCCCCAGTGGTGGTGAAGAACTATCCAAAAGACATTAAAGCCTTCTACATGCGCTTAAACGATGACGGTAAGACCGTTGCCGCCATGGACGTATTAGCGCCCGGTATCGGTGAAATCATCGGGGGTTCGCAGCGTGAAGAGCGTTTAGATGTGTTGGATATGCGTTTAGCCGAAATGGATCTGAACCAAGAAGATTACTGGTGGTACCGTGATCTGCGCCGTTACGGCACAGTGCCACACGCAGGTTTCGGTCTAGGTTTTGAGCGTTTAGTGTCCTATGTGACTGGCGTATCGAATATCCGTGATGTGATCCCATTCCCACGTGCACCACGCACGGCAAACTTCTAATTGATATTGATAATGCTGCTTTAATGGCAGTTAAGTCTCTAAAACGCGCTTCGGCGCGTTTTTTATTGGGCTGTTATTAACTATTTTAACTATGTAGCAGCCATTAGCTATGCAACGGCCATTAAAAAAGCGAATGCCATTACAGCATTCGCGTCCTCTTGCTATTGATCAGCCGTTTGCGGCTAACAATCTACTAGCCGTGCTCTAGCCGCAGGTTTCTTATCCGAACCTGTTACCAGTAAGTCACCTTAACAAGCATAAATGCCTCAACCTAGCTATGCTGGGCGGCAAACTCATTCATAAACTTAACTAATGCCTTTACCCCTTCGAGTGGCATGGCATTGTAGAGACTGGCGCGCATACCACCGACAATGCGGTGACCTTTTAAGGCCACTAGCCCGGCAGCCTGTGCTTGCTTTAAGAATTCGCTATCGAGCGCTTCATCGGCAAGTTGGAAGGTAACGTTCATTTGCGAACGATTTGAAGCGACAACACCATTGCGATAAAAACGGTTATTGTCGATACACTGGTACAGCATATGTGCTTTCTGTTGATTAATTTTTGCAATACTCGCAATGCCACCAATGGACTTAAGCCAAGCAAAGACTTCAGCGGCGAGATACCAAGCAAAGGTTGGCGGTGTGTTGAACATAGAATCATGTTCTACGGCTAAACGGTAATCCATAATGGACGATTGCACTAAACTCGGCAGTTTAAGCATGTCATCCCGGACAATGACAATTGATAATCCCGATGGACCAATATTTTTTTGTGCACCCGCATAAATCAAGCCGTAACGGCTGACATCGATTTCGCGAGACATAATGGTAGATGATAAATCGGCAACAATCGGCCAAGGTGACTCTAACTCATCAAAAATTTCGATACCATCAACTGTCTCATTAGGACAATAGTGAACATAGCGATAATCGGCATCGATTTTATGTAGCTCAGGTAAGACAACTGCGTTGAGTCCATTGTGTTTTTCAACAATATTCAGGCTATCAATTTGGGCTTCACCCACCAGCTTTTGCGCTTCGGCTAAGGCGGCTGATGACCATTGCCCACTGACCAAATACAGGGCTCTGCCATTATCACCTAGAAAATTATTCACCACAGCGGAGAACTGTCCTCGGCCACCACCATGCATAAATAACACATGATAATTTGCCGGAATATGCATTAGCTCGCGTAAATCGGCCTCGGCTTGCTTGGTTAGCGCGATGAACTCTTTACTGCGGTGGCTTATCTCCATCACGGAGACCCCTTGCCCATTCCAATCGAGTAATTCCTGTTGTGCTTTTTTCATTACCGCCGTCGGTAACATTGCAGGACCTGCACAGAAATTATAAATCGCGCTCACTGACACTCTCCTTAATTCCAACCATGATTTATGTATTCGTTTTACAAAACAATGGCATCAAAAAAACGAGCGTCCAATTGGACGCTCGTTATTATGACACTGAGTTATTCGTCGTCTTGCTCATCGGCAAGCTCGTCGTCATCTTCGTCTAGCTCTTCCTCATCGTCCAACTCTTCATCAAGTTGGTCATCCAGAGGCTCATCGGCTAACTCACCTTCCATCACGACGGGAATGATAGGTAACCCATTTTCATCCAGCTCGACTTCATCCTCATCACTTTGGATTTCATCGATACGCTGTAGGCCAACCACTTTCTCGTCACTTGCGGTACGAATAATGGTCACGCCTTGGGTATTACGACCTATGATAGACACGCCCTTCGCTGGTGTACGAACGAGCGTACCTTTATCGCTGATCAGCATGATTTCATCGTTAGCGCCCACTTGAACAGCACCGACAACGGCGCCATTACGTTCGCTCACCTTGATTGATACCACGCCCTTAGTCGCGCGGCTCTTCGCTGGATATTCAGAAAGTTGCGTGCGTTTACCATAGCCGTTTTCAGTCACAGTCAAGATAGCGCCATCGCCCTTAGGCACGATGAGCGAAACAACCTTTTGACCTTCTTCGAGCTTAATACCGCGAACACCAGTGGCTGTGCGGCCCATAGGACGCAGTGACAACACTTCTTCACCGGTTTCTGGATCGAGTTTTACTTCGCCAGTTTCAGAATCACGTACCTTCTCGCCAAAGCGAACCACTTTACCTTCGTTGGAGAACAGCATGATTTCGTCGTCACCATTGGTGATATCGACGCCAATCAGTTGATCTCCGTCCTTGAGGTTAACGGCAATAATGCCGTTTGCACGTGGGTTACTGTAGGCGGTTAATGCGGTTTTCTTCACAGTACCGTGTGAGGTCGCCATGATGATGTATTTATCTGCGGCATATTCACGTACCGGCAGAATCGCAGTAATGCGCTCACCATCGGATAACGGCAGCAAGTTAACAATTGGACGACCGCGGGCCGTGCGGCTCGCCAATGGCAATTGATACACTTTGAGCCAGTACATCTTACCAAAGTCAGAGAAGCACAAAATGGTATCGTGGGTATTGGCAACCAGCAGTTTTTCAACGAAATCTTCGTCTTTAACTTTAGTCGCCGCTTTACCCTTACCACCACGGCGCTGGGCTTGGTAGTCACTTAAAGGTTGATACTTGGCATAACCTAAGTGTGACAGTGTCACTACTACATCTTCTTCGTTGATTAAGTCTTCAAGACTCATATCAATTTCGTTGGCATTGATCACAGTGCGGCGGGCATCACCGTATTCGGTCAGAATTTCTTCTAACTCTTCTTTGATCACTTCCATCAAACGCTCAGGGCTACGCAGAATGAACAACAAGCCTGCGATAAATTCGAGTAGCTCTTCGTATTCGGCGATGATCTTATCGTGTTCAAGACCCGTCAAACGGTGTAAACGCAGCTCCAAAATAGCCTGAGCCTGTTGCTCAGTCAGGAAATATTGACCGTCACGAATACCGTATTGTGGCTCTAACCACTCAGGGCGCGCAGCATCATCACCGGCTTTTTCCAACATGCCTTGAACGTGGCCTAATTCCCAACCTTGCTCAACCAATTTTACCTTGGCGTCAGCTGGCGTTGGTGAGGCTTTGATCAGTGCAATAATCGGGTCGATGTTGGCGAGCGCAACTGCTAAGGCTTCCAAAATATGGGCGCGCTCGCGGGCTTTACGTAATTCAAATACGGTACGACGGGTCACCACTTCACGGCGGTGAAGGATAAAGCATTCGAGCATTTCTTTAAGGTTGAATAACTTAGGCTGACCATTGGTCAGTGCCACCATGTTAATCCCGAAAGAACACTGCATTTGCGTTTGAGCATAAAGGTTGTTTAATACCACCTCGCCCACTTCGCCGCGCTTAATTTCGATAACGATGCGCATACCGTCTTTATCAGACTCGTCGCGCAGACCGCTAATGCCTTCAATTTTCTTATCTTTCACCAACTCGGCGATTTTCTCGATAAGTTTGGCTTTGTTCACTTGATAGGGAATTTCAGTCACGATAATGCGCTCGCGACCGTTATCTTCCGTTTCAACATCGGCAAGGGCGCGCATCACAGCACGGCCACGGCCGGTTTTGTAGGCATCGATAATGCCCTTGCGACCATTAATAATTGCCGCAGTCGGGAAATCAGGGCCTGGAATGTATTCCATTAACTGTTCAATCGACAGCGCAGGATCGGCAATCAAGGCCAAACAGCCCTTCACCACTTCCGTTAAGTTGTGGGGTGGAATGTTAGTCGCCATACCCACGGCAATGCCCGATGAACCGTTAATTAACAGGTTAGGAACGCGTGTAGGTAATACGGCGGGAATTTGTTCGGTGCCGTCGTAGTTAGGGACGAAATCGACAGTTTCTTTTTCAAGATCGGCCAGTAGCTGGTGCGCTAACTTATCCATGCGGATTTCGGTATAACGCATTGCCGCTGCGGAGTCACCGTCAACCGAACCGAAGTTTCCTTGACCGTCAACTAAGGTGTAACGCAGTGAGAATGGCTGTGCCATACGGACGATAGTGTCATAAACAGCAGAGTCACCGTGGGGGTGATATTTACCGATTACGTCACCGACCACACGGGCAGATTTTTTGTACGGCTTGTTCCAATCGTTCTTCAATTCACTCATGGCAAACAAAACGCGGCGATGTACAGGCTTTAAGCCGTCGCGCACGTCTGGTAATGCACGTCCCACGATGACGCTCATGGCGTAATCAAGGTACGAATTCTTTAGTTCGTCTTCGATATTAATTGGCGAAATAGATGATGCCAGATCAGTCATAAACTGCTCGTTCCCCTGAAAAATAGCCGACAACGCATAATCCGTATCATTGAGCGGCCCAAAAACGTGATTTGGCATTCTATCACAGTTATTTAATGTCGCCAGACCTATCCTGCTTGAATTGAGAGGGAAGCAAGTTAATAGATGAAAACACTGTCAATTTGAGGGATTGTGTATGCTAAAAAGTGCCCTTTAGGGGTTATTTACCCCAAAGCCTTGATTAAACTGTAAGCGGATACGCCAACGTAGCGCACAATAATGGCATTTAAAGACGAAAATCGCTGAAATTTCACTCAACCACAAAGACTTAGATCCGCCCAATACTTTGTTTATCAAACTTAGTCGTTATAATAGCCGCACAATCCAGTCCGCTTTAGGTAATCCCATGCAACACAATACCAATGTTGACCCGCAGGAAATCGCAAAGTTTGAACGTATGGCCGAAACTTGGTGGGATCTCAATGGCGAGTTTAAGCCACTGCATCTTTTAAATCCGCTGCGTTTAAATTATATCGACCAAACCGCTGGCGGTATTTTTGGTAAAAAAGTGCTCGATGTGGGTTGTGGCGGTGGCATTTTATCCGAAAGCATGGCGCGTATCGGTGCCGTGGTCGATGGCCTCGATATGGGTGATGATCCCTTAGAAGTTGCACGCTTACATGCACTAGAAACCGGCGTGAACATTAATTATGTGAAAAACACCGCCGAAGCCCATCGTCAGGACCATCAAGGTTATTACGATGTGGTGACCTGCATGGAAATGCTAGAGCATGTACCCGATCCGCAATCAGTGATCCAAGCCTGCTGTGATATGGTGAAACCCGGCGGGTTTGTGTTTTTCTCAACCATTAATCGCAACCTCAAATCCTTCGTTGAAACCATTATCGGCGCCGAATATTTGCTGAAAATGCTGCCGATTGGCACCCATAATCACAATAAATTCATTAAACCATCGGAGTTGATTGCCCTGGTGGATAATACCGATTTGATCTGCAAAGATGCCCTAGGTATCAGCTATAACCCACTGACGGGGATCTTTAAGTACACTCCTAATGTGGATGTGAATTATATGATCGCCACCCAAAGGGCTGATTAAGATGAGTCTTGCACAGGTAAAAGGCGTATTATTTGACCTTGATGGCACGCTTGCCGATACCGCGCCGGATCTTGTGCAGGCACTTAACTTAAGTCTGCTGGACGCGGGGATTGAAGCCAAACCCTTTGAGTCACTTCGCAGCGCCGCATCCCACGGCAGCTTTGCCCTTGTGGATGCAGCGATTCCCCATGCCAGTGATGCCCTGCGTCAGCAACTGCAGCAGGGCCTACTCGCCCACTATCAACGCATTAATGGTGATCAATGCCAGTTATTCACTGGCATTGCTGCTCTACTCGATTGGCTCGATTTACAGGGGCTGCCATTTGGTGTGATCACCAATAAACCCGCCCGCTTTACTCGGCCTTTATTGCAAAAACTGAATTTGCACCGACGAATGGCGGTGATGATCAGCGGCGATTCCACCCGTTATGCTAAGCCCCATAGTGCGCCTATGCTCCTTGGCGCGCAGCAGCTTAACTGTGCCCCTGAACATATTTTGTATTTAGGGGATGCCGAGCGGGATTTACTCGCCGCCCAAGCCGCCGCCATGCTGGGTGGGGTCGCATTATGGGGTTATCTGCATGAAGAGGATAATCCGCAGAACTGGCCCGCCTTAGCGCAATTTGCTTCACCGCTGGCCGTACTCGATGCCTTGATTGCCGCGCGATGATTGCATGGTGCGAATCTGTGCCTATGGAGACTGCTGTTTATTTTAGCGATCGCGATCTTTGGTGAGATCGCACAAAAAGTCCACATAGATCTTTTACACTAGTGCGAAATTGAGCTTCAGGGTTAGCTATTACTAACACTGAAGCTTATCCTCAAGATATCCACAAGATACCCCCTGAATTCTAACTTGCAAAAGCGCTCAAACCTCACTATCTTGTATCTCAGATTATTTTAAACACCATATCTTGTGTATCGGTAGCAATCAGACACACTAGAAACTCCCCGCTTAATTGGCTCAGTATTAACGAGCTAGCTGTATTTAAGGGACGTTTGTTGATTGTTTTACAAGGAAACGTACGGTGATCCGTTCACCGCAATAGATATCAAAAAACCAAGGCCTCTCTTCAATGAATAGCACTATGACAGTCACAAAACGCTGTGGTGAACGTGAGAACATCGATCTCGACAAAATTCACCGCGTAATTACTTGGGCAGCCAAGGGATTAAAAAACGTTTCTGTTTCTGAAGTTGAACTTCGCTCGCACCTGCAATTTTTCGATGGCATTCACACCGAAGCCATCCACGAAACCATTATCAAAGCCGCAGCGGATTTAATTTCACCAGAATCACCGGACTATCAGTTCCTCGCGGCGCGTTTAGCCGTGTTTCATTTACGTAAGAAGGCCTTTGGTCAGTTCGCGCCGCCAGCACTGTATGATCATGTGACTAAACTGGTGGAATTGGGCAAGTATGATATGCACATTCTGCAGGATTACACCCGTGAAGAACTCGATATCATGGATACCTATATCGACCATTGGCGCGATATGGACTTCTCCTATGCGGCCGTTAAACAGCTCGAAGGCAAGTATTTAGTTCAAAACCGTGTGACCCACGAGATCTACGAAAGCGCCCAGTTCCTCTATATTCTGGTGGCGGCCTGTTTGTTTGCCCGTTATCCCAAAGAAACGCGCCTGAAATACGTCAAAGATTTCTATGATGCGGTATCGACCTTTAAGATATCTTTACCCACGCCGATCATGGCGGGGGTACGTACCCCAACACGTCAGTTCAGCTCTTGCGTACTGATCGAATGCGGTGACAGCTTAGATTCCATCAACGCAACCGCATCATCTATCGTGAAATACGTCAGCCAACGTGCGGGCATTGGTATCAACGCCGGTCGTATTCGCGCCCTAGGTAGCCCAATCCGTGGTGGTGAAGCCTTCCACACCGGTTGTTTACCTTTCTATAAGTATTTCCAAACCGCGGTGAAGTCTTGTTCCCAAGGCGGCGTGCGTGGCGGTGCTGCGACCCTGTTCTACCCTATTTGGCATTTAGAAGTCGAATCTCTGCTGGTATTGAAAAATAACCGCGGCGTGGAAGATAACCGTATCCGTCATTTAGACTACGGTGTGCAGCTGAATAAACTTATGTATCAGCGCCTGATTAAAGGCGAAAATATCAGCCTATTCAGCCCATCGGATGTGCCAGGCCTGTACGATGCCTTCTTCGAAGATCAAAGCGAATTCGAGCGCCTCTATCTGCAATACGAGCAGGACAGCAGCATTCGTAAGAAAACCCTCAAGGCGGTGGAGCTGTTTTCACTGATGATGCAAGAGCGCGCCTCAACGGGCCGTATCTACATTCAGAACGTGGATCACTGCAACACCCACAGTCCGTTCGATTCAAAAGTCGCGCCGATCAGACAATCTAACCTGTGTCTTGAAATCGCGCTGCCGACTAAGCCATTGAACAATATTGATGATCCTAATGGTGAAATCGCACTTTGTACCTTGTCAGCCCTAAACTTAGGTGCGATCAAAAACCTGTCAGAACTCGAGCCATTAGCGGATCTCGCCGTTCGAGCGTTAGATAACCTATTGGATTATCAAGATTATCCGATTAAGGCGGCACAAATTGCCTCGATGAATCGCCGTACATTGGGTATTGGGGTCATTAACTTTGCCAACTACTTAGCCAAAAATGGTATGAAGTATTCCGATGGCAGTGCTAACAATCTGACCCACAAGACCTTTGAGGCGATTCAATATTATCTACTCAAAGCATCAATGAATCTGGCAAAGGAGCAAGGTGCCTGTCCGTTATTCCACGAGACCACCTACTCCCAAGGTATTTTACCTATCGATACCTATAAGCGTGACTTAGATAAGATTTGTCATGAACCATTGCATTTAGACTGGGAATCACTGCGCAGCGACATTAAGCAGTACGGTTTGCGTAACTCGACCTTGTCGGCATTAATGCCGTCGGAAACCTCGTCACAAATTTCTAATGCGACGAACGGTATTGAGCCACCACGCGGACTTATCAGCGTAAAAGCCAGTAAAGATGGTCAACTGAAACAAGTTGTACCTGATTTTGATACCCTAAAAGATAGCTATGAATTGCTGTGGAAAATGCCAAGCAATGATGGTTACCTGCAATTAGTCGGTATTATGCAGAAGTTTGTTGACCAAGCGATTTCGGCCAACACTAACTACGATCCTTCACGTTTCGAAGGTCGTAAAGTTCCGATGCAGACGCTACTGAAAGATTTGCTTAATGCCTATAAGTTAGGTGTAAAAACGCTTTACTACCATAACACTCGCGATGGTGCGTCGGATCAACACGATGACATCACCAACCTAGAGAAAGAAGACGACGGTTGTGCCGGCGGCGCCTGTAAGATCTAGTCTTTAACGTTAACGGTTTTGCAGGGATCCCTTTGGGGTCCCTGTCCATTGGAAAAATAGCACCATGGCCTACTCTACATTCTGTCAAACACCCAACGACGCCACCCGTGAACCTATGTTTTTAGGTCAATCGGTCAATGTGGCTCGCTACGATCAACAAAAATATGAAGTGTTCGAAAAACTGATAGAAAAGCAGTTATCTTTCTTTTGGCGCCCAGAAGAAGTGGACGTTAGTCGCGATAAAATCGACTACAACGCCCTACCGGATCACGAAAAACATATTTTTATTTCTAACCTGAAATACCAAACCCTGCTCGACTCGATCCAAGGTCGCTCACCCAATGTGGCCTTTTTGCCATTGGTGTCGCTGCCAGAGTTAGAAACTTGGATTGAAACCTGGTCTTTCTCTGAGACCATTCACTCGCGCTCTTATACCCATATTATCCGCAATATCGTTAACGACCCTTCGGTCATTTTTGACGATATCGTCGTAAACAAAGAAATTTTACGGCGTGCAACGGACATTGCCGAATACTACGATCACTTGATTAAGCTGACGCAAGTCTTCAACCTATTCGGTGCCGGCACCCATGTTATCGATGGCGAAGAATTAGTCGTTAATAGCCGGACACTGAAAAAAGCCCTTTACCTGTGCATGATGTCGGTCAATGCCCTAGAAGCGATTCGTTTCTATGTTAGTTTTGCCTGCTCATTTGCCTTTGCTGAACGTAAGCTCATGGAAGGTAACGCAAAAATTATTCGCTTAATCGCCCGTGATGAAGCCTTACACTTAAACAGCACCCAACATATTTTAAACATAATGCAGGGCGGTAAAGACGATCCAGAAATGGGCGAAATTGCCGCCCAGTGCCAACAGGAAGCCTACGATCTGTTCCTTAAGGCCGCAGAGCAAGAAAAAGAATGGGCAAAATACCTATTCAAAGATGGCTCTATGATTGGTTTGAATGAGCAAATTCTATGTCAATACGTTGAATACATTACCAATCAGCGCATGAAGTCAGTGAATCTGCCACAACCTTATCCAGAACTCACTAATCCATTACCTTGGATGAAAAACTGGTTAGAGAGTGATGCGGTGCAAGTGGCGCCCCAGGAAGTGGAGGTATCTTCCTATCTGGTTGGGCAAATTGACTCGGCGGTCGATGGTGATGAATTCCTCGACTTCGATCTCTAATGGCTTTTGATTGCTAATGGCTAAGTCGAACCTGCTCGCGCACCATCCCTTGAACAGCCCCTTTACCAAGGCGCCCATTGTGCGCCTGCAAGGGCAACCTGTGCTGCTCTTTACCGAGCAGCACGGTTCTTTATTGCAAGCCCTCGAAGCCAAAAAAGTCAGGATTTTCTCAGAGTGTCGCAGTGGTTTTTGTGGCGCCTGCAAAACCCGCGTCCTCAGCGGCCGCGTGACTTATTTAACCGAACCACTGGCCGAACTTAAGGCAGACGAATGTCTGCCCTGCTGCTGTATCCCCACCGAAGATTTAGAACTCGATTTATCCCCCGAAGGGGCCGCAGTCGTCACCTATGCAGCCAAAGGGTCACAACACATGGGCCGCAATGGCCATTCACCAACACAGAGCACTATATCCCACGGTTCAAAGCCGCAAGTCTCGCCAACATTCGTCGAAGTGTGCGAAGAATAACCTCTGAGCCTGATAGGGGCTAATTGAGCCTAGCGGTTTAAATGTCTTTTTTCGCCATCACCCTATGCAGCTCATTGACCTCTGTCAGCGCCGCACTGCCATACCAAGGTAATAATTCCAATACTAGGCTGCCCGCTTGAATTGCAGGATCGGTTTCCGTTAAGGCCTTTGCCTCTTCAACCGTAGTAACGTCAAAGACATAAATACCGCGCAATTCGCCATCGTGTAAAAAGGGCCCCGCCAGCACTAATTTGCCCTCATTGGCAAGGCGGGTGATATTGTCCAAATGCGCCCTTTGCAATTGCTCGGCCTGTGCCTGTGTTCTATCCCGATTAGGGCCCCGCTTTAAAAAGGCCATGACATAGTGCTTCATACCGTATTCATCGGCACCGGCATTTTTAGCACGCTGCTCGTCAAACTGTGGAGTACTGTGGGCCGAAAAACTCACCATTAATACACATAATAGGCAAGTGATAAGGCTGATGGTGATCTTAGCGTTAAAGACAGTGTTAAGCTGCATAGCGGCTCCCTCTACGTGGGTTATGGGTGAGTTATGTTGCTTAATTTAAGCATTTAAACCTTAGCGTATTTGCGACAACTATGTTGAAAATGCAATAAAAAAGCCTGATTAGGATTCAGGCTTTCGATGCTATATGGGCTTTTGAAAATGACTATAAACGCATCGCCAGTTCGGCTCCTTGGCGAATGGCACGCTTAGCATCAAGCTCTGCTGCCACATCCACACCGCCAATCAGATGCACAGGCAAGCCCGTCGCTTTCATCTCATCCACCAAAGTGCGATTGGATTCTTGGCCAGCACACAAAACGACGTTATCGACGGCCAACACTTCAGAAGTTTCACCCACGCGAATATGCAAACCCGCGTCATCAAACTTGTCGTAACTCACCCCGGTTTTCATCTTCACATTATGCTGTTTGAGCACAAGGCGATGGATCCACCCCGTGGTTTTACCTAAGCCTTTGCCCATTTTCGAGGTTTTACGTTGCAGTAAATACACCTTACGATGGAGGCTATTGTCAGAATGAGGTTCCGTTAGACCGCCCGCATGTTGATAGGTTTTATCTATGCCCCATTGCTTTAGCCATTTATCGGGATTAAGGGTGCTCGACTGGCTTTCACATAAATAGTGGGCCATATCAAACCCTATGCCACCGGCGCCGATCAGTGCGACTGTCTGGCCAATATTCACTTCACCCGAGAGCACTTTTTGATAATCGACCACCCTGGGATCATCAAAACCGGGCAGCACTAAATCCCGTGGGACAACCCCGGCGGCTATCACCACTTCATCAAACTTTTCGGTCGCCAACACACTAGCATCGAGGCGTGTATTTAATCTCAGATCCACCTTATGCAGCTTAATTTGGTTGATAAAATAACGGATAGTCTCATTAAACTCTTCTTTACCAGGGATTTTACGCGCCAAGTTGAACTGACCACCGACTTCTGCTTTCGCCTCAAAGAGCACTACCTCATGGCCACGCATGGCGGCATAGACAGAGAACGCCATGCCCGCAGGGCCTGCTCCCATCACTGCAATGCGCTTTTTATTGGATGTGGGTAGAAAATTAATTTCGGTTTCATAGCAGGCGCGAGGATTCACTAAACAGGTCGCACGTTTGAGGGAAAAAGTATGGTCAAGACAAGCTTGGTTACAGCCGATGCAGGTGTTAATCAGTTCGGGGGTATTGGCTGCAGCTTTATTCACAAACTCAGGATCGGCAAGGAAAGGCCGTGCCATCGACACCATATCCGCTTGCCCTGAGGCAATGATTTGCTCGCCAATCTCCGGCGTATTAATGCGGTTAGTGGCAATCAAGGGCACAGAAACCGATTGTTTGAGCTTTTGTGTCACCCAGGCAAATGCGCCGCGGGGCACACTGGTTGCAATCGTTGGCACTCTGGCCTCATGCCAACCAATGCCAGTGTTAATAATTGACACGCCCGCCTGCTCTAGCCACTGCGCCAATAGCACCACTTCATCCCAGGTTGAGCCATTATCAACTAAATCGAGCATAGAGAGGCGGAAGATAATAATAAAATCCTTACCCACTTTGGCACGAATGGCGTTAACTATCTCAATCGGGAATTTAGCCCTTTGTTCAAACGCACCGCCCCATTCATCGCTGCGGGTATTGGTACGCGCGCTGATAAATTGATTAATTAAATACCCTTCAGAGCCCATGACTTCGACACCATCATAACCCGCTTTTTTCGCAAGCGCGGCAGAGTTGGCGTAATCCTTAATGGTCGAACGCACTTGACGGCTAGACATAGCCGAGGGGGTAAAAGGGGTGATCGGCGATTTAATCTTGCTCGGCGCCAGGGAAAAAGGATGATAACCGTAGCGGCCCGCATGCAAAATTTGCATACAAATCTTACCGCCAGCCCCATGCACCGCTTGGGTAACAATTCGATGTTTACCCACTTGCCAAGGGAAACTTAACTGACAGGCATGGGGGGTTAATCGGCCACGTAGGTTTGGCGATATCCCGCCAGTGACAATCAGGCCCACGCCACCTAAAGCGCGTTCCCTGTAAAACGCTGCCAGTTTCTCAAACCCGCCCTTTTCTTCTTCCAAGCCCGTGTGCATTGAGCCCATCAACACACGGTTTTTGAGCTGGGTAAATCCCAGATCTAAGGGTTCTAATAAATGGGGAAACGACATTCAAACGTCCTTTTTAAACAAGTGATTTAAATGAGCATACCTTGAGTCAAATCTAAGCTCAACCGTTGGTTAACCCCTGAAAGTTAAAAACCTTTACAATTGTGTTTAGCCTGCGGCGACATTTTCAGTTAGCATTAGCCTATTGGACTTATAAAGGAGTGGCTGATGTCCGCTAACCCATCGTTTTTCAAGAGAATATGCTTATTTATCTGGAATATCCTTAACGGGACCCGCAAGCTTATCCTCAACTTAATCTTTTTTGGCATTTTAGCCATGATTGTGGTCGCCATTAGCAGCAGCGAAGATATTCAAGTCGAAGACCATTCGGCATTGGTGCTCAACCTTGCTGGGACCATTGTCGATCAAAAACAACAGGTTGACCCCATTGAGGCGGCCCTAAAACAAGGTAATAGCGGCAATGCCGATGGTGAAATCCTATTAGCCGATGTGTTGTATGTGATTGATAATGCAGCACAGGACAATAGGATCAGCACCATTGTGCTCGATTTAGCCGATCTAAAACGTGCCGGGATCAGCAAACTGCAATCCATAGGGGATGCACTTAAACGCTTTAAAGAAAGCGGCAAAAAAGTTGTGGCAATAGGCCATTACTATGAGCAAAACCAGTATTTTCTGGCCAGTTTTGCCGATACGGTTTATCTCAATCCCCAAGGCGCTGTCTCCCTCGATGGCCTAAGTCTCTATAGTCTGTATTTCAAATCGGCACTCGAAAAACTCAAAGTCAAGGCACACATTTTCCGGGTTGGCACCTTTAAATCCGCTGTAGAGCCCTATATGCGTGACGATATGTCCGATGCGGCAAAGGAAGCCAGCAATGACCTGCTCTCGGACATTTGGCAAAGCTACACGCAAACGGTAGCCTCGAATCGCAATATCGACGCCAATAGCCTGACACTGAGTGCACAAACCTACCTTAGTGAACTCGATAAGGCCCAAGGTAATTCCGCCGCTATGGCGGTCAATATGAAATGGGTCGATACCCTAGCAACCGACGAAGAATTCCGTAAAGTCATGCTCGATACTGTGGGGAAAGAGAAGTCGGGTGATAGCTTTAAGCAAGTCAGCTTTTACGCCTATTTAACCTTAGTGACCCCGCTACCTAACTTTGTCGAACAGGACAGCGTTGGCATTATCGTCGCGAGCGGCACTATCTTAAACGGCAGTCAACCTGCTGGGCAGATAGGCGGGGACAGCACAACGGAATTACTGCGTAAGGCTAGATTCGATAAGCATATCAAAGCAATAGTCCTAAGAGTCGATAGCCCTGGCGGCAGCGCCTTTGCCTCTGAGCAAATCCGCCAAGAACTGCTGGCGTTAAAAGCCGCCGGTAAACCCGTGGTCGTTAGCATGGGCAGCCTTGCCGCCTCCGGGGGTTATTGGATCTCGGCCAGCGCGGATTATATCTTCGCCACGCCGACCACACTGACTGGCTCCATTGGGATCTTCGGTATGATCACCACGTTTGAGGATTCTCTGGCAAGCCTAGGTGTGCACACAGATGGTGTGTCAACGTCGGAGTGGGCCGGATTATCGATTACTCGTACCCTGTCACCACAAATTGAAGCCGTTATCCAGCGCCATATAGAGCGGGGATATTTAGACTTTATCTCACTAGTGGCCAAAGAACGTAAAATGACGTTAGAACAAGTTGATACTATCGCCCAGGGCCGTGTTTGGAGTGGTAAAAAGGCGCTAGAACTCGGATTAGTCGATGAACTTGGAGACATAGATCAAGCGATTGCCAAGGCGGCAAAATTAGCGGATCTCACCCTGTTCGATACCCGGGTTATTGAACAGGAATTAACCCCTGAGCAGCTATTTATCCAGCAGATGTTTGCTTCAGTATCAAGCTACCTACCCGCGTCACTGAGCCAGTCTTCGGTACTCGAGCAAATGTTGACACAGTGGACAGGCAGTTTAAAAACCATAGCTGCATTTAACGATCCAAACCATGTCTATGTTTATTGTGACAACTGCGCGCTCAACTGATCCCTTGGCTTGAGCCCAACAGACCGTAAACTGCAGTGATAAAAGCCCGAACCTTCGGGCTTTTTTATTGGGTTTATGCCTGTTAAATCGTATAATTAAGCCACTTGAAGCTAAGATAACCATAAGAATGACTAAACGCTCCATTTACGTCGCCTATACTGGCGGCACTATCGGGATGCAAAAAACCGATAACGGCTTTGTTCCCGTCGCAGGATTCCTGACGCAGTGCGTGCAATCCATGCCTGAGTTTTACCATGATGAAATGCCCTCATTTGTTATCCACGAGTACTGCCCACTCATCGATTCATCGAATATGGCGCCAACGGACTGGCAGATGATTGCCGATGATATTAAAGCCAATTATCAAGACTACGATGGCTTTGTGATCCTCCACGGCACAGATACTATGGCGTACACGGCTTCGGCCCTGTCGTTTATGCTGCAGGGGTTATCTAAACCTGTGATAGTCACGGGCTCGCAAATTCCCCTCGCCCAGTTGCGATCAGACGGTCAAACCAATCTGTTAAACTCCCTGTATATCGCCGCCAATTATCCGGTGGCAGAAGTGTGTTTATTCTTCAATAACAAATTGTTCCGTGGGAATCGTTCGACTAAAGCCCACGCCGATGGGTTCGATGCCTTCGCCTCACCTAATTTTCCGCTACTGCTCGAAGCGGGCATTAAAATTAATCTACGTGCGGGCAAAATTGCCGTCCCCAGTGATAAACCCTTAGAGGTCGCCAATATCAGCCCGCAGCCCGTGGGGGTTGTGACTCTCTATCCTGGGATCTCGACTCAGATTTTCGAAAACATTCTCCAGCAGCCGGTTAAAGCGCTGATATTACTGACCTTTGGGGTGGGTAATGCGCCGCAGGATGCCGCATTACTGAACACTCTTAAACAGGCGGATGAGCGCGGCATAGTGTTAGTCAACCTCACCCAATGTTTTCAGGGTAAAGTCAATATGGGCGGCTATGCGACGGGTAATGCACTAGCCAAGGCGGGGGTGATTAGCGGCGCCGATATGACCATAGAAGCGGCCCTGGCTAAGTTGCATTATTTGCTGTCTAAAAATCTACAACCGAGCGAAATCAAAGCCGCTATGCTGCAAAATTTAGTCGGTGAGCTAAGCCCGGATTAAAAGCTTAACGTTTGTATTTAAAAGTGAAAAAGCCCATTTACATGGGCTTTTTCATTGTTCAAGCTCGCGTTACAGTTCTTCCGCTTTAAACTCGGCTATCGATTCACCACGAAACTGCTTTTTCAATTCCGCTTTTGATAGCTCATTGATTTTACCACCCGCGGCAATGGTGAAATGCTCGGTCTGATTAAGCTTTCGCGCTTGATACATCATCACCACTTGCAGCGTAGATTCACGCTGAGTCTCACTCAATACACTACCATCTTCCCACTTACCTAACTCGGCGGCACTGCGCAGCCTTTCATAGACTTCGAGGGGCATTTGGTCGATTACTTGATTAATGTCTGTCATACACTTTTCCGCTTATGCAATACGATTCTTACGCGCGTGATAAGATAACCCACAAAACCGAACACAAAACACACTCCGGCGATATTCGCCCGCAGGCCTTCGGCGGGTTCACCGCCCCAAAACCAAATCACCACCCCAGCAATAAATAACGTCATAGCGACAAAGCTTTGATTCATTAAGCTGCTGGATTTTTGTATATGGCTAATGCGGGCGAGAGACCCATTATCCCCGTCGGTTTTTACCTGACAATGGGGACAGGATGATGCCTTGCTCGATATACGTTTGCGACACACGGGACATTCAATTAATGCCATATCCGCCTCACCTATCTTAGCTTATCAACAACCGCCAGCATGGCGATTAACGAGGCTTCACCTAAATAGCTGCTACGCTCAGGTGACCAGCCCACAAAGGGATCCGCTAGGTTGTTATTGTCTTTAAATGGCATTTCCAGCGTGTTCGATAAACACTCGAAGGTTTGCGCGACCCAGTTTGATGCCACGGTCAAATTCGCTTGGCCAGGCTCATCTTTGGCATAACCAAATTCCGTTTGGAAATCGGCGCTGGCTAAGACGAGTGCTTGACTAAAATCCGCTTGTAGCTGTACCAATCTGTCGTTATAGGCAGGCACACCTTCACACCCAGCGAGAAACACATAGGGTAAGCCTTCATCCCCATGCACATCGTAAAATAAATCCACGCCCGTTTGCTGCATCTTATTGACGACATGGTAAACCTCAGGGCTTTTTTCTAAGCTTGGGTTTTGCCATTCGCGATTAAGGTTAATGCCAATGGCATTGGTCCTTAGATGACCTCTGACACTGCCATCGGGGTTCATGTTAGCGACGATATAAAAGTTGGCTTTATCGAGCAGAGCCTTAGCGGTTGGGCAATCATTATCGAGCAAGCGATTCACTAACCCTTCAACTAACCACTCGGCCATGGTCTCACCGGGATGCTGTCTAGCGGTGATCCAAATATTACGTTTAGCAACATCGCCATTACCGACTTTCATCAAGGTAATATCGCGGCCATCTAATGTCAGGCCTAAATGCTCTAAAGTCACATCTGGGTGTAATTGGGCACTGCTGAGCAAATCCAAGTGACGCTCATAGCTATAGGGCGCAAAGTAAGCGATTTGGATAGCATCACACTCTAACTCAAGCTGAATACTTAATATGCCATCTTGGTATTGTGTCGGTACGCGAAACCAATGCTGACGGTCGTAACTCGCTACGGCTTGATAGTCCTGCCACCCTTTTGGGTAAGATGCAGTGCCCGCGTTAATAATATTTAAGGTGTATTGATTACCCACTTCACCTTCAAATCGAAAATTAAACCATTGATAAAACTCACCGCCCGCATCGGGACGAATGGCAAGTTGGATATCGTCTTTATTATCAAGGTTGACGACTTGGATATTTCCGCCATCAAAATTGGCACTGATCCGCATAATGATTCCTAATAGGTTATTCAAGTAAGGGCATTCGATGGCACTTGGCACATCTTATTTTATGGCCGATAGAATAAACCAAAAGCGCATCAGGGGAAAACGAAAGCCATAAAATTCAACAAAGGCTAAATCAGTCGGCCTTTTATTGACCTGCTAGGGCTAAGCGGCGAAGTGATATCCCTCAGACTGTAAAACTGTAACCCTGCCCGCGCACAGTATTAATTAAATTACGCGGTAAACTGGTGTTGGCGAGTTTGCGCCTGGTATTGCTGATATGCATATCTAGGTTGCGATCAAAGCGGCCAAGATCCTTTTGCAGTACAGAGCGTTGTAGCTCCTGCTTAGTGATCACTTGCCCCTTTCGCTCGAATAAATACTTAAACAATCTAAACTCTGTTTGAGTTAAATCCACCACACGGTGACCGATAGTGATCCGGTAACTAGACTCATCAAAACTCACCACACTCGCCGCTGTCGGCTCAAGGTGCGACACCTTTGAATGGGCAAATATTCGACGTTCGAGCGCATGCAAACGCACAGTCAGTTCTTTAATACTAAAGGGTTTACACAGATAGTCATCGGCACCGAGTTCATAGCCTCTAATGCGGTCATCTTCATTATCCCGCGCCGAAATCATGATGACAGGGGTTGAACATTCCCTTGCCTTTAATAGATCAAAGCCATTCATCTGTGGCATGACTAAGTCGAGCATGATGATGTCGGGGTTAAAGGCACGAATGCTTGAAAGCCCCTCAAGACCATTAACGGCACATTCCACTCGGTGACCTTGTGCCGTCAGAGCATCGGATAACCAAGTTCTGAATAAGGGATCATCATCAACCAGCAGTATTTTACTCATCCTTAATATCCAAACGAGAATCGATATCATTTATATTAACATGACTATAATGATCACTCTAGTCTTAATACAAGGGTAAAAATAAGTTTCTGCTAAATTGTGATCTTAGTTACAGCTTTAGCGACAAAATAGAACCTCAGCCCCTTTTTGTCCCATAAAAAAAGCGCCCGAAGGCGCTTTTTATCAAGTTCTGTCGATTAGAACTTAACTGTCACACCACCATAGATAGTGCGACCAATGGTGTCATAAACTTCAGGGACAGTACCACCATCACTACCGTTAGAAACCGTAACTGGTTTCTCGTCAGTGAAGTTCTTAACCCCTAAGCTGACGCTGGTCATGTCATTGATATGATAAGTACCAGAAATGTTATGGTACAGAATTGAATCAACATCAGTACCTAACGCTAAATCTGTCATCTCACCAATATAACGGTTGAAGTACATTACGCTCCAGTCGTCTTGGCCAGCAGAAATGCTGAAGTTGTTACGAACGCGGGCATAGGCTCCGAAGTTACCGTCAATAGTACCAGTATAATCTTCACCGTCTTGCTCAAAGTTGATTAAGTAAGTGGTGTCGTTATTGATTTTCCAATCTAATCCTAGACCTTCAAAACTATAGGCTAAGTTAAAGTCGATACCACTTGTATCCTGCGTACCTACGTTGGTTAGCGCGTTGGTGAGGTTATCTAAATCACCATTTGGACCAATGTTGAAGGTTTCACAGGCTGTTGCATCGCCAGCATAACAAGCATCTAAACCAGCTTGAGTGTCCATACGCGCAATCGCGTTATCCACTTTGAAGCGCCAGTAGTCTAAAGTCACAGACATACCGTCAACATAGCTTGGTGAATACACTAAACCAGCAGTATAAGACTCTGATTCTTCAGGCTGCAGATCTGGATCTGAAGTACGATTCACGAGGATCTGTGGATCTTGAGCATTACCCCATGGATCGTCTAAATAATCGTATGAACCTGAGTTACCACCGTAGAGCTCACTTACACTCGGCGCACGGAAACCCGTTGCCGCCACGGTACGAACCATTAAGTCATCGGTTGCCGCATAAGTTAAACCGATTTTCCACGTAGTCGCTTTACCAAAAGTAGAGTAATCGTCTAAGCGCAGCGCGAATTCACCGGTTAATTTTTCAGTGAAAGGTACGCTCACTTCTTGGAAAATAGAGATAACGTTGTAGTTACCATTTGTAGGATCTTGCTGAGCTGATGTGCTCTCACCCGCAATAACTACGTCATCCGGCGTGTAGAAACCGCTTTCACGGCGATATTCTGCACCAATCGCAAAACCTACGGCACCCGCGCTCAGATCGAATAGCTCACCATTTAAACCAGCAGACAAGGTTTGTTGCTCGTTACCGCCTTTGGCTTCTTCGGTGTAACCAATGTCGTTCTTCATTTGCTGAGTTAATGGATCACCACTAAACCAAGCATCTGGATTAGCATAGATAGAGGTTGCCATATCTGAAGCGTTGATAGAGTTTTCTACCGCAGTCTTCGCTTGGTTTTTACCGTAGGTATAAGTGACATCCCAGTTCATACCAGTATGGACATCTAATGTGCCCGCTAGGCCACCAGATAAACGCCAAGTGTCAGTATCCTGAGTATAAATACGAGGACCCACATCGTTAGTACGACGACGGTAGTTAACTAGACCTTTTTCGTCCGCTTTAATGCCAGCCGCAAGCATATCACTGTCTAATGTTACACAAGGAGCACCAGCAGGAACACCGGCAGCACCACATACATTTAGCATAATATCAGCAGGTTGCGCAGCCATCTGTTGATTTGAACGACGGTTGGTATAAATAGCGTCCGCAGTTAATACCACATCATTACCAAGCTCTTGTGTCATATTCGCGAATAAGCTACGGCGTTCGCTCGGCGTTTGATAATAGCTATCTTGAGTAAAATCATATCCATATGGACGATCTACCCAGTTACCATTGGCATCTTGAACCTTACCACCTAAAGTACCTTCAGGGATAAATGAACTCGCACCAGGTTCAGTCCAATCACGGTCAGATTGAATTACACCACGACGGTCAGAGTACGCCGCACCGAATGTGTAGTTACCGCCATCGGTATTAAAGCCGTACAATGCACTGACATCACCGCTTTCACCATCGCCCTTGTCGGTACCGCTACCGTTAAAGTCGAATTGGAAACCTTCAAAATCTTTCTTAGTGATAATGTTTACTACGCCCGCAATCGCATCAGAGCCGTAAACCGCAGAAGCACCGTCTTTCAGAATTTCAACCCGGGCAATCATAGCCACAGGGATAGAGTTCAAATCCACAGAACTGTCAGCACCTGAACCCGAGTTCACCATACGACGGCCGTTCAGCAATACTAAAGTACGCTGTGAACCCATACCACGTAGATCAACTTGCGCTACACCATCTGCGCCGTTGTTGGTGCTTGAACCCACCGCCGCACCCGCCATAGAGGTTTGAACCTGTAGCATTTGGTCAACGGAAGTAAAACCCTCGGCCTTAATCGCTGCAGCATCAATAACGGTAACAGGAGAAGCTGTTTCCATATCTTGACGTTGAATACGTGAACCCGTCACTTCAATACGTTCAACTTTTGCAGTCTCTTCGGCTGCAAATGCACTTGAAGTCACAAATACACCCGTAGTGATAGATGTAACAATAGCTAAATTAATAGCTGATGCTACTTTGGTTCTTTTGATCATGAATGAATGCTCCCTAGATCTTACTATTATTTTTATGCTTACAGCTTGTACAACTATTGCTGTACGAGTGTTGCGCTTGATACTGATGATTCACTTTAATTCCGTCAACGCTCAATTTTTTAACCTAAACAATTTTATTGTTATTAAATAACACACCACTTGTTAATGACTGGTTTCATATAAAATCAAAATACCGACAAATAATCCTTTTCAGATTCTTACACCATCAAAAAACCACAAAACCAGTGATTAAAACTGTTAACAACATAACATTTGATAAACATATAAAGACTTCAGAAATGTGACACAAATCACACTTTTCAAGTTTAAAGATATAAAGTCCACAACACATAATGTCGATTATTTATTAGAAGTTTATGCATACAAAAATACCCGCACACCAAGAAAGTCATATTTATAAAGGAAAAAGTCAGCATAGAAATGATACAAACTGAATAGTTTGTAATTTTTATGCACCGCAAGAGTGCGCGTAACACATACCCAACAATTAGCACTCAAATTAAACAGCATGCAAATACTAAAAATAACGAATTGAAATGATTAAATTTAAACCGCGTATTGAGCACTAAATAAGCGCCAATAAGTAAAGTGCAGTTATCTTTCAAAATATTTGTCTGCAATACTAGTTTATTTAACCATTTGTTAACGAATGTTACTTGGTGGATAAGATTGTTTTTAAAAAACAATTATATTCGTAAAATAATCCTGGAATTTAAGATAAAAAAATGGCGGCCGAGGCCGCCATTTCTAAATATGATATTTATATTATCGTTATGCTGGTTTTATCATTTCAAAGTGCTGATAAGCACGCGCTGTGGCAATTCGACCACGGGGTGTACGCTGAATAAATCCCTGCTGAATAAGGAAAGGCTCTAGCACATCTTCAATGGTTTCACGTTCTTCACCAATGGCGGCGGCTAAGTTATCTAACCCCACTGGGCCGCCCATAAATTTATCGATAATAGCCAGTAACAACTTACGGTCCATATAATCGAAACCTTCGTTATCTACGTCCAGCAAATCCAATGCCTGTTCTGCCACATATTGAGTCACAGCGCCATCGTGTTGTACCTCGGCATAATCCCGCACCCGGCGAAGTAAACGATTGGCAATTCGAGGTGTTCCGCGGGATCGTTTAGCGATCTCCAGCGCTCCTTCTTTATCAATTTCCAGTCCCATCACCTGCGCAGAACGGGCCACAATCGTGCTGAGATCTTTGATGTTATAGAATTCTAATCGCAGTGGAATGCCAAAGCGCGCCCGCAGTGGCGAAGTCAAAGCCCCGGCGCGGGTAGTGGCGCCCACTAAGGTAAAGGGGGGCAAATCCAATTTGATAGAACGCGCCGCAGGCCCCTCACCTATCATAATATCCAGCTGATAGTCTTCCATTGCCGGATATAAAATTTCCTCCACCACGGGACTTAAGCGATGGATCTCATCGATAAACAGCACATCACCGGATTCAAGATTGGTAAGCAGCGCCGCCAGATCCCCAGCCTTTTCAAGCACTGGACCCGAGGTCGACTTAATATTGACCCCCATTTCATTGGCAACAATCATGGCCAAGGTGGTTTTTCCGAGTCCAGGCGGGCCGTAGATCAACATATGATCTAAGGCTTCGTTACGATTCTTCGCCGCTTGAATAAAGACCTTCAGCTGTGCCCGTGTGTCATCTTGCCCCGTGTATTCATCGAGCAATTTAGGTCGCATTGCCCTATCGATAACATCATCTTGCGCCTGCAACTGTGGCTGGATCAGTCTATCTGCCTCAATCATTATGTTTCCTCAATCAGAGCATCGACTTAAGAGCAGCTTTAATCAAGGTCTCTGAATCCATGCCCTCTTTGTAAGCTGCAGATACCGATTTACTCGCCTGTGGTGGTTTATAACCCAGTGAAATTAAGGCTGAGATGGCGTCTTCTTCGGCACTATTGACCGTGGGTGCAGGAGAATAATTGGACTGCAGCACAAATTCGCGTTCAGAACCTGCAGAGGCCTCCATTAAGCTCTTGAGCTTATCACGCATTTCTACTAATAAACGCTCGGCCGTTTTCTTACCAACGCCCGGTAATTTAACTAGCGTCACTATATCATCACGCTCAACACAACCGACAAATTCTCCGGCTGTCATACCAGATAAAATGGTCAATGCGAGTTTTGGCCCAACGCCATTGGTCTTGATCAGTAAGCGGAACAATGCCCGTTCCTGCTTAGTGATAAAGCCATAAAGTAGCTGGGCATCTTCACGCACCACAAAGTGAGTGTAGATCACCGTTTCATGGTTAATTTCGGGTAATTCATAAAAACTGGTGAGTGGCATTTGTAACTCGTAACCCACACCATTAACATCAATCAGTATCTCAGGTGCTTGTTTTTCAACTAACACGCCACGTAAACGACCTATCATCTGTACCGTCCGTATGTTCTCGCCGTTGCTCGGCCACTTAATGCGATTAAACTCTGACTAGTGTGATAATGACACACAGCAACTCCAAGTGCATCGGCAGCGTCTGCCTGGGGTGCGGCGGGTAATTTCAGCAACTGCTGGATCATATGTTGCACTTGCTCTTTCTTCGCTCGTCCCGTCCCCACCACGGCACTTTTAATTTGAGTGGCACTGTATTCTGCCACGGGCAAATTCGCCACGGTAGCGGCAACGATGGCCGCCCCCCTTGCCTGGCCTAGCTTTAACGCCGAATCGGCATTCTTTGCCAAAAACACCCGCTCGATAGCAAATTCATCCGGTTGATATTGGCGGATAATTTCGCTTATTCCATCAAAAATTTGCTTGAGTTTTTGAGGTAATTCTTCACCCGATGTACGAATACAACCACTGCCTAAATAAATTTGGTGTCGCCCCTGACACTGGATAACACCGTAACCGGTTATCCGTGAACCTGGGTCAACACCTAAAATAATTGCCATTATGTGCCTTATATTGGACAGAAAAATGCCAAAGTGACCCAATGCTAACATGTCACATGGGCGGAATTAACCTAAGCTTGCCATGACCTCATCGGAAATCTCGGCATTGTGATACACTTCTTGCACATCATCATGCTCCTCGAGTGTATCGATAAGACGCATAAATTTCTCCGCGGTGTCGGCATCAAGTTCAGCCTTGGTCGAGGCAATCATCGAAATTTCCGCATTCTCACTGGTAAAACCCGCCCCGTCGAGGGCATCTTTTACCGCGTAAAATTCATTAGGATCGGTAAACACATCGATAGCACCATCATCGTAGCTCACAACATCCTCGGCGCCTGCCTCAAGGGCCGCATCCATTAATGTATCTTCATCGGTTCCCGCCGCATAGGAAAGCACGCCGCGTTTGGTAAACAGATAAGACACTGAGCCATCAGTGCCTAAATTGCCACCGGATTTACTAAAGGCATTACGCACGCCACTCACAGTGCGATTACGGTTATCCGTCATGGTTTCGACCATCACAGCGGTGCCACCGGGGCCATAACCTTCGTAGATAATGGTTTCGAGTTGCTGACCTTCTAATTCACCGGCGCCACGCTTAATCGCGCGCTCGACCGTATCGCGGGTCATATTGCCACCCAGCGCCTTATCGATGGCAACACGCAAACGTGGATTAGAATCGGGATCAGAGCCGCCTTCACGGGCGGCAACCGTTAGTTCACGGATAAATTTGGTGAATAGCTTACCGCGTTTAGCATCTTGCGCCGCTTTGCGATGTTTAATATTGGCCCACTTACTATGACCTGCCATGGGAGATCTCCTTTAGTCATAGCCATTGCACATCTTATCAATAGCCGAATATCTCACTGACTGGCAAAGATCCCATTAGGCTTTGATAACACAAGATATTGATAAGAAATGAAATGACGAGATGATAAAACAAACCGAGGCCAGCGCCTCGGTTTATGAAACAACAAACGAGAAATTATGCTTCCGTTTTAACGGCTTTTTCGACTACCGCAATCCCTAATTCAGCCAGTTGCTGTGGATTAGCAAAACCTGGCGCATTGGTCAACGGACACGCGGCCGTGGTGGTTTTCGGGAACGCCATCACATCACGGATCGACGTCGCTTTGGTCATCAGCATGATGATACGATCTAAACCAAAGGCTAAGCCAGCATGCGGCGGCGTGCCATAACGCAGCGCTTCTAACAGGAAGCCGAACTTCTCTTTGGCTTCATCGTCGGTAATACCCAGAATACGGAATACCGCAGACTGCATTTCTTGATTGTGGATACGCACCGAACCACCGCCTAATTCGCAGCCGTTTAACACCATGTCATAGGCATCGGAGACGCGATTTGCGGGGTTAGCTTCAAGCTCTGCGGGCGTTACGCCGCGCGGCGCAGTGAAAGGATGGTGAACCGCGTGGAAGCTGCCGTTGATCTTCTCAAACATGGGGAAGTCAACGACCCACAGTGGACGCCATTCACCTTGGAGTAAGTTAAAGTCTTCGCCGGCTTTCAGACGCAGTGCGCCCATAGATTCGGCAACTACAGTCGCCTGATCGGCACCAAATAGGATGATATCGCCGGTTTGCGCTGCCGTGCGGCTCACGATTTCATTCACTATGCCTTCGTTTAAGAACTTAAGCACAGGCGATTGAATGCCCTCTAAGCCAAGGCTTAGGTCATTAATCTTCATCCAAGCTAAGCCTTTAGCACCATAAATGCCGACAAACTTAGTGTAATCATCGATTTGCTTACGAGACAGAGCAGCGCCGCCCGGAATACGTAGCGCAGCAACTCGGCCTTCTTCATCGTTAGCAGGGCCTGAGAATACCGCAAACTCCACTGCTTTGAGTAAATCGGCAATGTCCACCAGCTCTAATGGGTTACGTAAATCTGGCTTGTCTGAACCGAAACGACGCATGGCCTCGTTGTAGGTCATACGTGGAAATTCGCCTAAATCGACGTTGAGCATTTCAAGGAATAGACCGCGCATCATTTCTTCGGTCTTCGCCATTACTTGCTCAGACGTCATAAATGAGGTTTCGATATCGATTTGGGTGAATTCTGGCTGACGGTCGGCACGTAAGTCTTCGTCACGGAAGCATTTTACGATTTGATAGTAACGGTCAAAGCCTGACATCATCAGCAACTGTTTAAATAGCTGTGGCGACTGTGGCAAGGCAAAGAATTGGCCCTTGTAGGTACGGCTCGGGACTAAATAATCGCGGGCACCTTCTGGCGTTGCCTTAGTCAGAATTGGCGTTTCAATATCTAAGAAACCGTTTGAATCGAGGAAACGACGCACAGCGCTGGTCACCTTAGCGCGGAACATCAAACGCTGCGCCATTTCTGGGCGACGTAAATCTAAATAACGGTACTTAAGACGTTGCTCTTCACTGTTGTTTTGATAGTTATCCAAGCTCAGTGGCAGCGGATCGGCAGCATTGATAATGGTCAATGCTTTACCTAAGACTTCAATCTCACCCGTCTTCATTTGACCATTGACTTGGCTGTCAGGACGGGCACGAACGAGACCTTTGACCTGAACACAAAACTCGGCGCGCAGCGTGCTGGCGACAGCGAACACCTCAGGCAAGTCTGGATCATAAACCACTTGGACCAGACCTTCTCTGTCTCTTAAATCTAAAAAGACAACACCACCCAAATCACGGCTACGATTAACCCAACCTACCAAGGTAACTTCTTGTCCAACGTGAGACTTATTGACGTCTCCACAATAATGACTGCGCATCTAACTCTATCCTTTATCCGGAAACCGGTGCTTTGGAAATAATCAAAACGAGATAAAAGCGGCATTATAGTCAAATAATGCCGATTACCAAAGTACTTCACTCTTAGGCGGTGAAGTATCAAACAGTTTTACGCCCTTGACTAGTAGCGAACGCACTGTCGGCGAATAAGCGTTCAAAAAAACATCAAGCGAGGCGATAACAACGACCACCGGCACTCTTGGCTTGATACATGAGCTGATCGGCCTTTTTCAACAATCCGATGGCGGTATCACCATCACGGGGATAGATCACCACACCTATGCTCACGGCGATATCAACATTGACCCCTTCTATAGTAAAGGTGCTAGCGAGTGACTGCAGAATATTATCAGCAACTTGGGTAGCCGCATCGAGATCTTGCACACGATTTAGTAGGATTACAAACTCATCGCCACCAAAACGCGCAACCGTATCTGAGCCGCGTACCGCCTTGGTCAACAACTGTGCAACACGCACTAATAACTCATCCCCTATAGGGTGTCCGTAATGATCATTGATCTGCTTAAATCCATCTAAATCAACAAACAATAGGGCAAAATGAGCCTGTTCCCTTTGGTGCGATAACAGGGCCTGGGATAAACGATCGTCGAGCAAGGCACGATTAGGTAACTGAGTTAACGCATCGTGGTTCGCCACATAGAGCAGGCGCTTTTCCGCCGCAAGGCGACGGGTAATCTCAAGGTTAAGTCTTCGATTAACCGCCAACACCGCAACCATCACCACAGATAGTGCCAACATCCCTAAGAGTAAATAGCGCAGCCATTGAATATATTGACTATTATCCGATTCCACAGAGAAAGACACCCAGTGGGAATAGATCTGCTGCTGACGCCTAGCATCGATCTGCCCCAGCACTTTATTGATAAGCGGCACTAATGGTTTGAACTGAGGATAAACACCTATATGGCTGTGCTGATCGGCTAAGTCACTCAGGAGCGACATCTTCAGCGAAGGGTATTGACCCGCTTTAAGCTCAGAGGCCAAGGTCACGACTTTATCGATAAACACATCGGCATGGCCATTTGCCACGGCGTCAAGCCCGGCTTGAGTATCAGGCACAAGCACAAGTTTGAGCGACGGCTGCAGCGCCATAAGTTGGGCAACTAAGTGATAACCTTCCACCACCGCGACTCTTTGCCCTGCTAATTGGCCGATATTAAAGACGGACACTTGTTCTAGTTGCGACACCAGCCCCCAAGGTGATGGCCAATAGGCATCACTGAACGCTAGCCTTTGTTGGCGCTCTGCGGTTTGTGCCACACTGCCCGCCAAGGCTATCTCGCCCCGCTGCAGGGCTTGAATAAGACCATGCCAATCATCGAAGGCAACGGCGGTTAGCTTAAGCTGCAATTGTTCTTGCAGCAGCTTGGCCACATCACTATTGATCCCTGCAAATTCGCCCTTTTCATCGGTAAATTCCATAGGAGACCATTGCTTGAGATAACCCATTTTCACTTCCCCGAGTCCGTCAATATAGGCGCGTTCCTCGGGGGTTAATGTGATCTGGTTATGGGCAACTCCATTGAAGATATGGTCCTTGGGATTGAGCATCCATTTTTGCTCAATATTGGCAAACTCTTGGGTGCTGATGCTGCTAAACCCGTTCGCTATCCGCTGTATCAGCCCAGGATCATCGCTGCGCGCTAACACATAGATATCGGTCGAGAATTCAAGATCGGGATACTGATGAAATTCGGACCAGCCTTTATTGAGCAGCAAATAATGGGATGTCCAAGCGCCCGAAGCGACAAATCCGACAATTTCACCCGCCCTAGCCCCTGCCACCATAGCATCCATAGAGTCGTAATAACGTAACGGTACCTCTGGCAGGGATTTCCTTAGGTTAACAAGGTAAGGTGCTGTCGGTAGTACACCTATGCGTTTCCCTTTTAACTGGTGTAAATCCGTTAATTGCTGTTGGTAGAGAAATAAACGGCTCTTTACCGTATAGAGTTGCCATGCTCGAGTGAGTCCCGTTTTAAGATCATCGCTCTCTGGATATCCAATGTGCACATCGGCCAAGCCTTGGCGCACATCATTCACACTGGTGTTCATATCACCGGGAATAAAATCGATACCGATACCCGTTTTTTCAGACCACAATTGCCACATGTCGACATATAAACCGTGGGGTAAACCATCAACCCCAAGGTCCACAAAGGGCTCAACGCCAAGCTGCATAGCGATCACTAATCCATTTTTTTGACTGTGGTAGCCAAGCCAGCGACGTTCAGTTTGCTGAATAAAATGGGGATCTAACGCCATAAAACCTTGGTTAATCTTATCGAGCAGAGCTTGATTACCTTTGAGTACGGCGGGAACAAACTGCATCGCTTTAATTTGGAGCCGTGCAGTGATAGGAAAGTTAGCCGAAATATCTTGGGATGACGAAGGGTCTTTTAAGTATCCCTCAAGTCCCGCAAACACCACAGTCTCACCCGACACGACACCCGCAAGCAATTTTTCACGGCTCTCATAGCGTTTAAAGACTAATTTAGGTTCGATTCGGTGCAATTCCGCTTCGTGGGAAGAACCAGCCACAACCCCAATCTGATAGGGAACCAACTCAGTAATCGATTTTTTACCCTGCAAGGATTTATGCAAATACAAATAAGTCCCCACATCGGCAATCGGGGTAGCAAAATCAAATATCACTTCACGTTCAGGGGTTTTCCCCATGCCTAAATGAACTTGGGCTTTACCTTGCTGCAGTTGCTCTAGGGATTCATGCCAATGGCGCGCAACAAATATGATATCGGTATGGGTTTGCTTAGCCCATTCTTTCCAGAGATCCACGAGTAGACCACTGGGCTCACCGTCACTATCGACATACTGATAGGGAAAACTGTCTTCTCCCATGACCACAACAAGTGGCATAGAGGGCGCATTGCTGGCCTGTCCAGCCATGCTCCAAAAACAGCAACATAAGATCACAATTAAATGGATCACTAACTTCAAGTTGGGTCCCTAGTACCTGATGTACATGTAACGATTTTGTTATCTTTGGCATATTAGACAAAAATTTATCGCAAATTACTAGCCTGAGACTTGCTGCTAATCAATGGGATTCGTTAAAATGCCGGGTTGAATTTCCGAGATAAACCCAGATGAACGCTTCTCAAGATACGATCTACGCTCAACCGAGTGAACACATTAGCGATTTCCAGTTTGATAATCGAGTGGCTGGCGTCTTCAGTGACATGATCCGCCGCTCAGTACCTGGATACACGCAAATTATCAATACCATAGGCGATTTTGCGCATCGTTTCGTCATACCAAATACGCAAATCTATGATTTAGGTTGTTCCCTAGGCGCTGCGACCTTAAGTATCCGTCGCCAAATCCAAGGCCGTCAGTGCCGTATCATTGCCGTAGATAATAGTGAATCTATGGTGACGCGCTGCCAAGAAAACTTAAGCGCCTATGTGAGCGACACCGATGTTGACCTCGTCTGTGGTGATATCCGTGATATCGATATTCAAAATGCGTCATTGGTGGTACTCAACTTTACATTGCAGTTTTTACCGCCAGAAGATAGAGATGCGCTGATCGCTAAAATTTATCGAGGCCTCAATCCCGGTGGCATACTCGTACTCTCGGAAAAAATTCGCTTCGAGGATGCCCCGATCCAAACCTTACTTGAAGAGCAACATTTAGATTTCAAGCGGGCCAACGGCTATAGCGAACTCGAAATTAGCCAAAAGCGCAGCGCGCTGGAAAATGTGATGAAACCCGACACCTTAACCACGCACCAACAGCGCCTTACTAGCCAAGGATTTAGCCACTTTAGTCTTTGGTTTCAATGTTTTAATTTTGCATCTATGGTAGCCATCAAGTGATCAGTTTTAGTTCGTTTTACCAACAAATTGCCGATTCAAATCTGCAGCATTGGCTCGAAACCCTCCCCAGTATTTTGGGTAAATGGCAACGGGAGCATAAACACGGCAACTTACCTAAATGGGAAAAAGTGCTCAATAAGCTGCACTACCCTTTGCCGGACCAAGTGGATTTTATCGATAGTGTCACCGTCGGTACAGGTGAGCAACTCAGTCCTGGTGAAAAGGAAAAGTTAGAAAATCTTTTACGCCTCTTTATGCCTTGGCGTAAGGGGCCTTTTCATATTCACGGTATTCATATCGATACCGAATGGCGCAGCGATTGGAAATGGGATCGGGTAAAACAGCATATTTCACCACTCCATAATCGAACCGTGCTCGATGTCGGCTGTGGCAGTGGTTATCACATGTGGCGTATGTTGGGCGCAGGGGCACAACGTGTAGTAGGTATCGATCCTTCGCCATTGTTTTTATGCCAGTTTGAAGCGGTAAAACGATTAGCCGGCAACCATCACCCAGTGCATCTTTTACCCCTAGGGATTGAAGAATTACCCCCACTCGATGCCTTCGACACGGTTTTCTCCATGGGCGTTTTGTATCACAGGCGCTCACCTATCGATCATTTGCTGCAATTGCGGGATCAATTACGCATGGGAGGTGAGCTAGTGTTAGAAACCTTAGTCATCGATGGCGATGAAAATGCCGTACTCGTTCCCCAGGATAGATATGGCAAGATGAATAATGTATGGTTTATTCCATCGGTCGCAGCTTTAATGCTCTGGTTAAAGAAGTGTGATTTCACCGATATACGTTGCGTCGATATTGATGTCACCGCCCTTGCTGAGCAGCGCCGTACCGACTGGATGCCCAATGAGTCACTGGTTGAATACCTAGATCCAACGGATATCACAAAAACGATTGAAGGTTATCCGGCGCCCAAGCGTGCCACGATTATTGCGGTGAAAAATCAGCCTAACTTTGATCTCAATTAGCGGATAAACCATGGTTTTTTCTATGACAGTTGCAAAGCCCAATGCCTATACTAAAAACCACCTTAACCGCTAGCCTAGCTCTTTGCTTACTGTCCTCCGCTGCGGTAAACGCAGCGCCAAGCCCTGTGCCGCTGTTAGTCGAACAATGTTTACGATTGCCCAGTATCGAGCTAACAAGCGCCTTTGCCATTCTCAAGGATCGCAAAGTTGAGGCCTTAGAAAATGGTGCTTTAACGCCCGATACGCCACTGGATCTGTCACTGGCTGAGCAAGCCTTAGTGTTAGAACAACAGACCATAGGGCTGAATAATATCAATGACAGGTTGAAGTATTACCGTGGTTTCAATCTCTCAAGCGAGGAACGACAAGGGCTACTGCAATGCCAGTTACACTTAGCCGACACATTCAGCAACTTAGTGAATCAAGCGGAATTTAAACAGCTTTCCGGTGCATTAAGCCAAGGTAATCGCGAGCAAGTATTACTGGGTTCGCAACTTAACTCCTTGTTAAGTCAGCATTGGGATCTGAGCTATAAAGCCAAACTGCACACAGCCCAGGCGAGTATTCGACGGGGGTTAGCAAACCAACAACTGAGTCTCGATATCCAAAATGGTCAATGCCAGCTCCCCACTGAGGCGCAATACAACTCAGGGGAAATAGCGTTAGATGAGCAAACTAATGAGCCTAAGAGTGAGCCATTTTCAGGCACCATTGCCAATTATCTGTTAAAACAAACCGATCCACAGTGCCGCCAAACCGTGTGGCAGGCTTACCAAGGACGGGCGAGTGAATATAACCAAACGGCACTGAACCGCATCGCCGTTCTATGGCAAGAGGCCGCAACTGCCGCAGGTTTTAACGATTACGCCAGTTTGCGTTTGAATTCGCAGCAGCTCTCATCACCCACGTTAGTTAAAGCATTTCTCGACAGCCAAACAGAGGTTATCAATGTTGCCCCTTGGGATCTTGGTCGACATTTAGCAACGCTGGACGCTGCCGATGGTCCAATATTATCGACTCAGGTCATGCTCAGTGAAGGTTTTACCTATCTAGCCACTATGGGGCTTAAGTTTGAGTCCTTGCTCCCTCAGCAACAGGGCAAATTGCCAACACAGCAAATGGTTCGCGTCTACCATCAACAAAGATTACTGGGTGAACTTTATATTTCCTTCGATGAAGTACAGCATCGCCGCAATAACCAACAGACGCTGCGCCAAAGTGTTATAGGCCAGCAATTTGGGCAACAGGCCTTAGATCTCAAACCACAACTCAGCAGTTACAAAGATATAGAGCAATTTACCCAAGCCATTGCCGAGGCCATCACGGCCCTTGCCCGGGGTAGTCACTTTTACCTCAATAATACCTTAGCCCCAACCATGGATAGCAATCAGCTGCCTAGCCTATGGTTGGCCGAAGTGCTACGCCATGAGCTTTTTCCTGAGTTTACAGCAGATTATCTCAATGAGCGGGGCTCACTTGCTAAGGCCTATGCAAAACAAATGAAAGTCTTTCGCGCTAAGGTTGCGTTAGATTTTTCCCAGGACTTAAACACACAAAGTTACCCCGATCTTAGTGCTGAATTTGAAAAGAGTTTTGGCCAGAGTTGGCCGCAATCCAGCCATTATCAATATAGCTTCAGTGCTATCGCCAACGAAGGACCTCTCTATTATCAGTCCCTTTGGCAGTCAGCATTAGCACAGTTCATCTATCAAACCACCCTGAATACCCAAGATAAAGCCGATTTATTTCAGCTTCTGGTTGTCAATGAGGATGCACTCACCTTGAGCAGCCAGTTGAGTGCCTGCCTTGGTGATCCCATCGATCCCGCATCCCTCATTCAAAGAATGGCTAAAGCCGTAACTGAAGGGCAAAACCAAAAACAATAAGCCCGCGCTTGCCTGAAGATACGCGTTTAAACTTGTTTGGGTATATGCGGAATTAATTGAAAAAATGATAATTAGCCGCCACTATAAGCTCTTATCTATCGTTTTTTTGAGACTATTATGACTCGGGCTAAATCCACCCTAGAGCAGTGGCGTATTCTGCAAGCCGTCGTCGATTTTGGCGGGTATGCCCAAGCGGCTGAAAAACTGAATAAGAGCCAGTCGTCCCTCAATCATGCCGTAGCCAAATTGCAGCACCAACTTGGGATAGAACTGCTTGAGGTTAAGGGGCGTAAAGCCTATCTCACCCAGCAAGGTGAAGTGCTATTACGCCGTTCACGCCATGTCACTCAAGCGGTCAGCGAGTTAGAGCAACTTGCCAGCAATCTTGAGCAAGGCTGGGAACCCACACTCACTATCGCCCGCGAAATTATCTATCCAATGGAGAGCCTAGTCTGTGCCCTCAATGATTTTCTTCCCCATAGTCGCGGCACTCGCATCATAGTGTTGGACTCTGTGATCACTGGGACCCAGGAGTTAATCCAACAGAATAAAGTGGATATTGCGATCTGTGCCGGCATTCCGCCAAAAGGCTATTTATCCGAGCCTTTGTGTGAACACGAACTTCATCTAGTTTGCCATCCAAGCCACCCACTCGCCGAAATAGGCACCCTCGATGATGATAAACTTCTGGCGCAACACCTGCAGATCGTCATTAAAGATACTGGGGTGCAATCCAATATCGATATAGGTTGGCTTAAGGCTGAGCAGCGCTGGACTGTCTCCAATTTCCATGAGGCAAAAGTGATATTAAAGCAGGGTATTGGTTTTTGCTGGATACCTTCATTCCTTATTCAAGAGGAATTGGCCTCGGGGGGATTAGTGCGCTTGCATTTGCAGGGCAGTCAAAAACGCCGGATTATCTTGAGTCTAGTGATCCCCAATCGCGATCAGCAGGGCCCGGCATCAAAGTTACTCGCCTCAATGATCTTAAAACAGCATGATCAAAACACCACAGCATAACAACGATGGAATAAGAGAATTAATCCGCTCAATATATCAGTATTCGGGCAAATACTCTGAGCCTACACACTGACATCAAGAAAACGGGCTTGTTGATGACCAACCGAAGTGTAAAAACGCGTTGCGCCGTTGTCCATTTGGGCCAAAGAGGCTTCCCTATGCAATGCCTCCCTAGAGTTACCATGGCTATTTTGTGATTGCGTAGCATTAAAGGCTAATGTGGCCATTGGAGGCTCAACACTCTCAGGAATTACCTCATCTTCAGTTGCCTTAGGTGAAGATATCTGCTCCGCTATTGTTTGTTTTATCTTATCAATCGCTTCTGTGACGGGTGTTGAAGCCGATTCCTGGGGCTTTACAATATTACCGGACGCATCCACCTCTCCTGCTACGCTAATAGTGTGCTCCTTAAGGGGGGGCAACTCATCAATTTGAGCATCCGCACCAATCAAAGTTTGAACTGTTTCTTGATCCACAATTTGCTTCTGACGCTCCTCGGCCAGTAATGCTTTAGCTTCTTCCATTTTCTTTAGGGCTTCTGTGGCAACGCGAATATCAGCACTAGAAGGATCAACGGGCGCCATGGCCGCTGCATAGACTTGCTTCATTTTATTGATCGTTGCTTGGGGATCACCAGGCACTGCGGACACATCAATTTGCACTTCGCCATCGATCGCATAACGTTGCCCATCCACGCCCTTTTGATATTTAAAACTGGGACTCTGAGCATACTGACCGCCAACGGTCGCATGGGCATGCTCATGGGCTTTGACCTCTATATCCCGAGATTTAAGCGCTTCTACCTGTGCTTTTTGCTGTTCAATTGCCTCTTGCTCTTCGGCTTGCTGTTGTTTCTCTTTAGCTATTTCCGTGGATTGCGCTTGCGTTGCATTTTTGGGTTCTTCTTCCCCCAGTGCGTTCGCCGGGGCTTGGCTGTTTTGCGCCGCAAAAATCGCAGCTAATGCTTGCTGTTTTTCCTCCTGCTGACGGGCAGCTTCCGCTTGTGCCGCTTTATCCTGTTGTGTCTTAACGTCTTTTTCATCATTTACAGACTTGCCAAACACTGAGTTAAATTGATCCTGTATCGACTTTTGTTCGATGTTTTGTTCGATGCTACTGGGCTGTTGTTCAACGGAAGTCAAAGGAGTTTCATTGGGTGCAGAAGCGTTTATTCCAGAGAACGCGGTATTATTCCCCCTTGTTTGCTCCCTAGAAATATCAACGAAAATATCCGAGTCAGTCACTATATCAGAGGCGATGGACTCACTCGCTTGGGAAAAAGCACCGCCCATTGGGCGAAGTGGTAAAGGAGAAGCTCCTATCGCGGAGGAATTCCCCCCAATGCTCCCTCCAATGTCAGAGAATGCCGAGATAAAAGGCTCGAAGACCGCCACATCTGTGGCATCCATTGATGGGGCATGTTGGGCACCAAGTGCTACAGATGGTGCCACAGCTGTCGACATCGGCGCGGCAATCTGTCCATCGCGCATGCCAGTTATGGAGCGTGGGCCTGTCAGTAAACTGAAACTCGCGCTATCTGAATGTAAGGCAACGCTGGGGAGAAAAGCATCTACATTAGGGGAATTTGAGCTAGAGGGACTCGAGGTAACAGATTTAGATGCAAGAAGAGAGGCGCGGCCAGCTTCGCCAGTGGCACTGGACAACAGGGGTTCAATCGGCCCACTCGCTTCAATTTTAGGGGAGCTGAACAGTGAGGTTACAGCGGTTTGAGTTAATGCCGCCTGACCGCTCGCTCCTTGATAAACCTTATCGCCTTGATAAATCTTAGTTTGGTGCTGTGGCTTATCATGCCCTAAAAACGAAGAGGATGGCGCTCCAACCTGGGATGATAGCGCCACGACAGACATAGTAGTTAAACCTTGATATCAATGATCGAGCCTATGGTTTCTGAATCGGCCTCAATCACTTCGGCCGATGCTTCACCTTGCCTTAATGACTCATTGGCGGCGAGCAATGCCGAAACTTTATCGGTTTGTGCCACTTCTTTGCTGGGCTCTGCCGGGGTGGAGCTTTGAGTCGATGTCGGTTTAGCCACATCGATCGTCGCTTGAGTCAACCCTGATTGAGCACTTTGCAAGCCCTGCAGACCGGATGAATAAGCAGATTGAATTTGCATAACGGTATTCCTGCACCTGTGATAATGGGTTAATTATTAACCAAGCCTCCCTGAATGTACAGGCCTATCGCCGTTTCGAGCCATATTTTCTCTGGGATTTATTCCACAATCCACGCCGATTCCCAATCCTTAAATACGGGATTAAAACCCTGCCGTTGCATCTGTTCGATGACTTGCTCGACGCTGCGATCATCGCTTATCTCAAATTGATCGAGTTGACTGTCAGGTGCTTGATAGCCGCCCGGTTGCGTCGAACTGCCCGCACTGATTTGCGTGATCCCAAGTGGCAAAAGATTATCCCTCAGCTCAGGGCTTTCCCTTGTCGACATGCTGATATCAAGCTGTTGATTAAAAAGTCTAAATGCACAAATTATTTGCACTAAACCTAAATCGGATAACATAACCTTTGGGGTGATCCCGCCAGTACAAGGCCTTAACCTTGGTAGCGAAATACTAAAGCGGGTGCGCCAATAGTGCTTCTCTAAATAATCGAGATGATATCCCATCATTAACGCATCTAAACGCCAATCATCCAGCCCCAGTAATACCCCAAGACCAATTTTATCGACACCCGCCCTTGCTATCCTATCTGGAGTTTCCAAACGATTGGCAAAATCCTGCTTTTTCCCCCGCGTATGATGTTTGGCATAGGTTTCTGGTTGATAGGTCTCCTGATAGATCATCACAGCATCTAAACCTAGCGCGACTAACTGGCAATAATGCTCCTCACTCATGGGCTGAACCTCCATCGCCACATGGCTAAATTGCTGCTTTACCAGCGGCAAAATCTGCTTGAAATAATCGATACCGACCTTAGTTTCATGCTCACCCGACACCAGTAAAATCGAATCAAACCCCCTGTCTTTGATAATGGCCATTTCGGCCATCAACTCTTGCTCATTCAAGGTCTTGCGTTTGAGTTTGTTACTCATGCTAAAACCACAGTAATCACATTCATTGGCGCAAAGATTTGAGACGTATAGCGGTAAATACAGGCCCAAATTCGCGCCAAATCGCTGCCGCGTAAGCGCAGCTGAACGTTGCGCCATGGTTTCGATATAAGCTTCTGCCGCCGGTGATAACAAGGCCAGTAAGCTGCGTAAATCCCCTGCGGGGCTCACTAACGCCCGCTCGACATCTTGGGCCGTGCAAGAATACAAATCGAGTAACAGTTTATCCCGTGGGATCTTGGCAAATTCCGCTACAAAACTCATTGATTTAAAAATCCCGTCAGAGGACTGGTGTGTACGGCGCCCGTTTGTACTCGTCCAAGCCCTGCTTCAAAGGCCCGTCTACCGCATTGCACCGCCTCCTTAAAGCACTCGGCCATCACGATCGGCGACGCGCTGCTGGCGATGGCGGTGTTGACGAGCACAGCATCGGCGCCCAGCTCCATTGCCCGCGCAGCCTGTGAAGGCGCGCCAATGCCAGCGTCAATCACCACAGGCACCCGCGCCTGCTCTATGATGATGTTTAAAAAGCTCTCAGTGACTAAACCTTGATTACTGCCAATCGGGCTCGCCAGTGGCATAACCGCAGCGCAGCCTACTTCTTCCAAACGACGACAGAGCACAGGATCGGCATGCACATAGGGCAACACGATAAAGCCTTTATCACAGAGGATTTTAGCCGCGGCTAAGGTTTCAATCGCATCGGGCATCAGATACTTAGGATCGGGGTGGATTTCGAGCTTAATCCAATGAGTTCCCAGCATTTCACGGGCAAGTTCAGCGGCAAACACCGCTTCCTTGGAGTTTCTCGCCCCCGAAGTGTTAGGCAATAGCCGTACACCCGCTTGGCGTAACGGTGTGAGTAAATCATCAAGCCCCATTTTAAAATCAATTCTTTTCATCGCAACTGTCACTAACTGCGATTTTGAAGCCGTTATCGCCTCAAGCATCACTTGGCTATTGCTGAATTTTCCCGTTCCGGTAAATAACCGTGATTCAAATTCCACATCGGCAATCTTTAACATACTAGCCTCCCGCCACTGCAGAAAAAAGTTCTAATTTATCTTCATGTTGGCAGAGAATAGATTGCCAACGATTACGCGGAACCACCTCTGCATTGAGCACGATAGCCACTGAATCGAGGGCGATATCTTGCGCAAGAACCACAGCCGCGAGCGACGTCGGTTCTGATAACGACTGCGGGATATTATTTATGTGAATTAAAATCATATCAAACCTCAAAACAATGCATCTTAGTTGATGGAGTAATCTCTTTTGAACCACATACATCACAGTGGGGATCCCGCGTTAATACCGCCGCTGTCCATGCAAGGGATTGCGCATCGAAGCGCCAAAAACGCCCCAACAAGGCACTTTTAGATTCATCACAATCGCTATCCGCACTCAGCAAGAGTTGCATGGCGACTAAGGATTGCATTGACGCCATCACG
The DNA here is from genome assembly GCF_024197625.1 of Shewanella sp. KJ2020. NCBI lineage: Bacteria > Pseudomonadati > Pseudomonadota > Gammaproteobacteria > Alteromonadales > Shewanellaceae > Shewanella > Shewanella sp. KJ2020. The sequence continues at coordinate 86,124 of NZ_JAKUKD010000004.1, forward strand.
CCCACGCTGGGCCCTAGTACGCCTTGGGTACTGCAGCTCTGCGACACTCTCGTCTGCGCGGGGAAAATACAGTGATAACAACCACCGGAGGGAAACTGCATTTGATCGACCGCGAACAATTGGCCGCTAAATGCTGCGATTGATGCGCTGACTAAAGGTAAAGCCGCTTCGATACAGCTGCGATTGATGGCTTGGCGAGTCGCAAAGTTATCGGTGCAGTCAAGCACTAGCACTTTTTTACCCTGTTGTTTCGCCTCTAGAATATCAGCCAAGTGATGAGCAGCAGTTTCTGTATTAAATGCTGTTTCATGGGCAGTCACAGTGCACTGCGGCGCTAAGTCATTAAGCTTTTGCTTGGCAACTCGCGCCTTATTGAGCCCGATATCGCCATCGCTGAATAACAATTGTCTTGGCAGATTCGATACTTCAACCTTATCCATGTCGATTAAGGTCAAGCAACCAATACCTGCGCGAGCCAGATACTGCGCCGCCAATTGGCCTAAGCCGCCAAGCCCTACAATAACAACGCTGGCATCGGCCAGTTGCAATTGCCCTGCCTCACCCACTTCTAGCAGTAAGACTTGCCGGGAATAACGCATAAAATCGGCATCGCTAAGTGTTTTGCCACTGACCGTCTCGCCATTATAAAGCGGCTTATTTGTGCTCATATTTGGCATGCACTTAGCCCCCCAATATGGCTCCCAAGCTTGACTCAGCGCTGCAAACGCCGCGACTGGATCCTGAGCCTCGGTTATTGCCCGCACCACAGCAATATTGGCCACACCAGTGGCTTTCACCTTTGCCAGATTATCTAAATCGATGCCGCCAATGGCGACCAAGGGATAATGGTCTTGGAGCAGTGCGACATAGCGTTTAAGTTTTGCAAGCCCTTGGGGGGCCGAAGGCATTTGCTTCGTCGTGGTTGGGAATATATGCCCAAGCGCTATGTAGGATGGCGAACATTGATGGGCCAATAACAGCTCGAAATAGCTGTGGCTGGATATACCAAGCGCGAGTCCCGCCGCTTTAATGGCGGCTAAGTCAGCTACAGCGAGATCTTCTTGGCCTAAGTGCACCCCAAAAGCATGGTATTTTATCGCTAACTGCCAGTGATCATTGATAAAAAGCTGCGCATTAAAATGCTTGCCTAAGGCTATGGCCGTTTGAATTTGTGCTTCTAATTCGGAGCCAATTAACTCAGGTTCGCCTGACTCACATCTACTTTGCATAGATTTACCTAAATCAGATTCGGCTGGCGCTGCAGTAGTTAATTGGCTGATGTCGGTTTTTATCCGTAACTGCAGGGTTTTAACGCCCGCAGCTAACAAACTCTCCAGCATGGTTAAGTCACTCACCACGGGATACACACCAAGATTGATATCGAGCACTTTAAAACCGTGGGATAAAATATTTTGAGGTGGCGTCGAGGCTATTCTTACCTGAACCCTTGCCTGATCTTTTACAGATAAAACTGTTGCAGCTAAATCACTGCCAGCATTCAGGTGTTGATTAAAGTTATGATCGATAAAATTGCCATCGCACTGATTTATCTTGGCATAGCAGGACAAGTCATTAGGCCAACCCGTGCGGGCCAACGGCCCAGGACCTTGTCCTAAGCCAAGCGCCGCGCTTAAGCCTTGACTCACATAGGCTTTAGCGACAACCACAGCATCTTGCAAGACAAAGCCTTGCGCTAACACAGCGGTAATGGCCGATGATAAAGTGCAGCCGCTACCATGGTTATGACGGGTATTTACCCGCTGGCTTGCTAACCAGAAGCGCCCATTTTGATGCAGATCAGAGCTCGCGCGTACTCGATGGCAAACCAGATAATCCTCGGCAAGCTCACGATCCCAGCCATTACTCTTGTAAGCGGTATCAAGAGCGTTAGCGTTAGTTTGAGCATGAGTATCATCAAGAATGTCAGTGCTGCCAAAGCTCACATCGCCCCCTTTAGCGAGCACACTGCAATCAAGACTCTGGGATAAAACCAGTGCCGCGGCTGCGAACTGTGCTTTAGTCGAAACATCACTGTGAGTTAACCGCCCAAGTTCGAGCACATTGGGTGTGATAAGGTCGATTAAGCCTTTGAAAGGCTTAAAATCTAAGGCTGATTTGGCCACACTTTTTATATCCTGACAGTTATCTACTAACGCATCGCCACAACTGGCGACCATCACAGGATCGACAATCACGGGCACGGTTGGATAGTGGCTTTTAAAACTAGCCAGCCAATCTGCCAGCAATGTCACTTGAGATTGATCCGCCAGTAAGCCGATTTTAATCGCTTTGGGCGGCAAGTCTGACAGTAAAGTTGTCAGCTGGGCCATTAACATCGCCGCCGATACGGGCTCGACTAAAGTGACCGCCACTGAGCTTTGCGCCGTCACTGTGGTGATCGCGCTGCAACCGTGACACCCTAAATCTTGAATTGTTGCTAAGTCCGCCTGAATACCGGCACCGCCGCCACTGTCTGAACCGGCTATGGTCCAAACAAACGCGGGGAGCTCGGTATTCATGGGCGTATTATCCCCATGAATACCTAGCATAATTAGGCTTCCTCAGCTTCGGCAACAAGCTTGTCTTTTACCTGCTTGTCTTTCACGTGATAAAGCTCGGCGCCGGAGGCGGTAAATTCTGCCGATTTTAGCGCCATTGCTGCTTCCAACTCCTGCGGCGTTTTAATCGCAACTTGCATCGCTTGAGCAGCCTCTTCAACTGGTTCTGGCTTTGACTCTGCCTTCGTTTGTGCTGCTTCTAAACCTGCGGCATAGGCGCGCACATCTTGAGTGATTTTCATCGAGCAGAATTTAGGGCCGCACATAGAACAAAAATGCGCGACTTTGGCCGATTCCTGCGGTAAGGACTCATCGTGATAAGCCCGCGCGGTGTCAGGATCGAGTCCTAAGTTATATTGATCTTCCCAGCGGAATTCAAAACGCGCCTTTGCCAACGCATTATCACGAATTTGCGCACTCGGATGACCTTTTGCCACATCTGCAGCATGGGCGGCAATCTTATAAGCAATCAAACCTTGCTTAACATCTTGTTTATTCGGTAATCCTAAGTGTTCTTTTGGCGTGACATAACACAACATGGCGCAGCCGTACCAAGCGATCATGGCCGCGCCTATGCCGGAGGTGAAATGATCATACCCAGGTGCGATATCGGTGATTTGTGGGCCAAGGGTGTAAAACGGCGCTTCATCGCAGTGAGCTAACTGCTTGTCCATATTCTCTTTAATGAGCTGCATCGGGATATGTCCCGGCCCTTCGATAATGGTTTGTACGTCGTATTCCCAGGCAATTTTGACTAGCTCGCCTAAGGTTTCAAGCTCGGCAAACTGCGCCTCATCATTGGCGTCGGCAATCGAGCCTGGACGCATACCATCACCTAAAGACAGGGATACATCGTAGGCGACGCAAAGCTCGCAGATCTCACGGAAATGGCTGTAGAGGAAATTTTCTTTGTGATGACTCAGGCACCATTTGGCCATGATAGAACCACCGCGGGAAACGATCCCAGTAACGCGTTTAGCCGTCATCGGCACATAACGCAGCAGCACACCAGCATGAATAGTAAAGTAATCAACCCCTTGCTCAGCTTGTTCAATCAAGGTATCGCGGAACACTTCCCAGGTTAAATCCTCAGCTACGCCGTTCACTTTCTCCAGCGCTTGATAAATCGGCACTGTGCCTATGGGCACTGGTGAGTTACGGATGATCCACTCGCGGGTTTCGTGGATATAACGACCCGTGGATAAATCCATTACCGTATCTGCGCCCCAACGGGTTGACCAGACAAGCTTTTCCACTTCTTCCTCGATGGAAGACGTGACCGCAGAATTACCGATATTGGCGTTCACTTTCACCAGAAAATTACGCCCGATGATCATAGGTTCGGCTTCGGGATGGTTTATATTCAGCGGAATAATCGCGCGGCCACGGGCGACTTCAGCGCGGACAAATTCGGCGGTAATCGGTTCGCCAACTAAGGCACCAAAGGCTTCGCCCTTAGCTTTACGAGTGAGGATTTCATCCTGTACCTGCGCAAGTGCCATATTCTCTCGGATCGCTACATATTCCATTTCTGGAGTGATAATCCCTTGACGGGCATAGTGTAATTGGCTGACGCGTTTACCCTGCAGCGCTCTGCGTGGGCGGACAATGGAATTTGAACCCGCTTCAAAACGCAGATGGTCTAAACCATCATCGGCGAGTCTTTGTTGGGTAAAATCTGAGGTAGCGCAGGGCAATTGCTCCGTGTCGTTGCGGGCTAGGATCCAGTTTTGTCTTAATTTACTAAGACCTAGACGCACATTGATGTCGGCCTCAGGATCGGAATAAGGTCCAGCGCAATCATACACACGAATTGGCGGATTTTTTTCCATGATAGGCGCCTCAGCTGTACCGCCGATAAGGGTATCAGTCTGCAGAATTTGCCGCATGCCAACGCGAATATCGGCACGAGAACCTTCGAGGTAAATCTTTTGCGAATTAGGATGTTGCAGTGGCGCTAACGTATCGATAAAGGCTTGGGCCTGGGCGCGGGTTTCGCGGCGACTCGGCGCTTTGCTGGCCGCGTTGGCCGATGTGTATTGTTGATTCGAACTGGACATAAGCAATCTCACTTTAAAAAAATAGAGTTGCTTGTCTGGAGACTTGAGTTGTTGATAGCTGAGTCAATCGCACCTAAATGCCGAAAAGGCACACTTAGGTTTCATTGCTCAATAACGATTAAATCAGCCTGAATCATTTGTGAGTTGTTCACTATGACCCACGATTTAATGGGTGTTATTACGCTTGTTTCCTTCGCAGGTTTTAACCTGATCAGGTTCAACGGATCCCGAATAAACGGTCTCAGCCAAGAGGCACTCCGACAAGATGAGTGCGCAGTATAGACAGAAGCGGCAGCAACAAACAAGGGAAATAACAATTAAAAATTGCTAAGTAAAATCAAAATAAAAAGACACCTAACTATATGTTTTTAATGAATTAAAATATTAAAAACTCAAATAACCCGAAATTGGCATGAAAATAGATCATAAAAGAAAGTCGCTATTTATGGGGGTTGAGCATCATTTTATTTAATCGAGATTGAATGGCATCATCAATCGCTTGATTGATTTTTTTACCACTGCAGTCAAATGGAAAGCCTAAATTTTCGGCGTATGGATTCACTTGAGTGCCAACTTGTACCACGCGATAACAAGTGTCCCCTTTACGCACAATACGATTCGGATCGAGCGCCAAATCAAAGCTTGTTGGCCCGCTAAAATCATCGGCGTTTGGTACAAACAACACTTCCATCTCAGGGCTTATTTCACTCATATTCGATTTACGGGTAAATTTATCGGCCTGTTCAATCACAAGATCATCGAGCGCTTGTTCACGTTGACGTTCAAAATATTGCTGGGTGAATAGTCCAACACTCGCGCTTGGCGCTTCAAATCCCTTGGCACTTATTCCGCCTTCGCTGGACGCTAGTGTTTGCGACTGCGTCGGCTGAGTTGACGCCTTTGTCGTACTAACAGATTTAACTGCTGTTTTATCTGTATTAGGAGCCTGTAAAGCCTCGGGTTTAGTGCTTGTTACCGGTTTAGGCTCTGGTTTAAGCTCTGCTTGAGACACTGTCTTAGGTGTTGATTTAGATTGCATAACCACTGACTCAACTATTTTACCCTGCGACGCATTGTCTGGCTGAATAGTCGCAGCCTGTGTGGGCGCTTTTGTTGAGGGCGTCTCTCTATCGTCAAGCTTTGGCTGTGTTGATGGCGCATGAATAAAGTAAGCCTTGAGTGTGCTCACCTTAGGAGCCCGCACAGCTAGGGATAAACCTAATTCACCCTGTTGGCTACGCCATAAAAAAACCATGAGGTATAATAATAAACCATGGGCGAATATCACCCCCATTAATAGTTTGAAATTCGAAAGGTTTAATCGATATCCCCAGCCAAGACTCTGTTTTCCCTGACATACAATCCCTCCATTATCTTGCTTATCCATAAAATCGAGTGGCAAGTTCGTATCGAACGACACTCCTGATACGTTTTGGGAGAAGCATTTAATGGGCATGAATCCCTCCGCAGCGGGAATATTATCGGCTTTGGATCCCTTGGTATGACTAAGTGCTAAATCAGGTTGAAAAGGCAACATCCATCCCCTAGAACTGAACTAATCCATTTATCTCTAACGCAAATTAGAGAAAATGACTCAAACAAAGTTCCAAGGGTCTCACTTTAATTGACGTAAGCTTTCCTTTAAATGACGTAGATTTTTGCTTTAATTGCAATGAGTAACAAGTTACGGTGATAATACTTTGATATTGATAAACAGCCATTAAACGGGTGTTTTTAACTTTACCCATCTAAATGCAAAAACAAATTAGCTTACACGTGTAAGCTAAATATGGCTTTCAATTTCATCTACTGTTAGACTCGCTCATTATCGCTATCGAGTGAATAAGCCCTATGCCAAGCCAGAGTATAATCGACCCCAAAGTTAGCAGAGAAAAACCATTGCATATCAATGAATACAGTCTAAATGAAGAGATTGCTAATAGCATTAGCCACTCTCTAGGCGTTATTGCCGGCGTCGTGGGCTTAATCTTAATGCTATTAAAGGGTACAGGGCACCTTTCCAACACTCAACTTACAGGTGTCATTATTTATGGTGCCAGTATCATAGTGCTATTTTTATGCTCAACCTTATACCACAGTGTGACCAATAGACGATGGAAGCATAAACTTAAGATTGCCGATCATTGTGCCATTTATTGTTTAATCGCGGGCACTTATACACCGCTGATGCTGATTAGCCTGCAGGGTACACAGTCCACCGTCATCCTCACGGCAATTTGGTCACTGGCGATTGGCGGTATCTTATTTAAAACGCTATTTATTCATAAATTCAAAAGGTTAAGTCTAGTGCTATATCTTGCCATGGGCTGGTTGTGCGTCACTGTGATCGGCGATTTGACGGCATCGATGACGGAACTGGGGTTTAATTTATTGATTTTAGGCGGGCTCTTTTACACCTTAGGGGTGATTTTTTACGTGGGTAAACGCATCCCCTTTAATCATGCGATCTGGCATTTATTTGTGCTCGGCGGGGCCATGAGCCACTTTCTGTGTATTTATCTGACCGTGATTTAACTGATGATTTAAAAGCAATAAAACCTAGATTAACTCTAATACGATTTGTTTTAGTAGAAAAATTTCACGCTCTATCGACTGGCCTTTCTGGGGATAATTACGCTGAATATCTTCATTATGGGCAATAGCTTGATGGATATTGAGCCATTCGGGCCGCATGCCATTTTTAATCTCATGGGCTTCTAATCGAGTCGCCCCTAAACCACGCTCCCCCAATGCGGTGTCGATACGGCACAGATAACAGAATGACTCCATATGCACGACATTCGCCCCTTCACGGTACCAAGGTCGAAACTCTTCGTAACGGCCAAAGGGCGCCAACACTTGAATGTCTAAGGCGCCAGTTTCTTCCTGCAACTCGCGGACAAGCCCAGCCTCGAGACTCTCACCGTCATCGATTCCACCGCCGGGTAAGCTATAGTCACGGTATTTTTGAGTGTAGAGCAGCAAAATATCTTCACCCGATAACACTATCGCGCGGGCAGCTCGGCGGTAAAAAACGCGTGCCGTGAGTAAATTTATCGCGGGGTTCTGGGTCGATTTCAGTAGACGCATAGCTAATCCATTATCTAAAAGAGTTGAAGCATAAATGAAATTCACCTAAAAACAGATCAAATAATCTCTCATTTGAAACGACCATTTAAGGGGATTGGCTCTCAATATGCGTTAATCCCAATTGCATTTGCGCGTATTGCAAAGGCCAATTTTCATACCAGTTGATAAAATCATCGACATACATAGGGTGAGCAATACCGTAACCTTGGCACATCTCGCAGCCAAGTTCGGCCAGTTTTATGCCATGGGCAATACTCTCTACGCCTTCGGCAATGACACCTAAATTAAACACACTCGCCAGTCGAACCACGCCTTCTACAATCCGCAGATCATCCTGATCCTCCAACATGTCACGGATAAAGCTCTGATCTATCTTAAGGGTTGAAATCGGCAACTTACGCAGGTAAGTCAAGGAAGAATAACCGGTACCAAAATCATCAAGGGAGAAATGCACCCCCAGGCTGGCACATTCATTTAAAATCGCAATGGCAAGGGGCATGTCTTTGATGGCTGCGCTTTCGAGGATCTCCAGTTCGAGGGCTGACGCTGGTACCTCGGGGTAATAGGCCAAAGCTTGTTTCAAAAAATCATAGAAGTGATCGGTAAGAAGTTGCCGCGCGCTCACATTGACGCTGATCTGAATATTTAACCCCTTTTGATGCCAAGTTTGCAGCTGCGCCATCGCCGTATTAATAACCCATTCCCCCAAGGGGATTTCAAGTTCGCTGCCCTCGATATCGGGTAAAAATGCGCTAGGCGGTAAAATACCCCGTTGTGGATGTAACCAACGTATCAGTGCTTCAGCCCCTATGACTTCGCCAGTGACAAGGTTGACTTTAGGCTGATAGAAAAGCACAAACTCCCGTCTCGCAAAGGCGGCTTTTAGCTCCTCTAACCATTGCCTTTTCGCGATTATTTTTCGTTCAACATCATGGTCAAACATTTGAAAACAATTCTTACCCGCCGCTTTAGCCATATACATAGCATGGTCGGCGTGGCGCAGCAGAATATCGGGATCGACATTGTCCTCAGGGTATAAACTAACGCCAATACTCGCCGTTAAACGCAGTGGCTTATCTCCAATATAAATGGTTTGGTCTATCGCCCCCAGCATTCGCTCAAGGATTTGAATACACTCGATTTCAGAACCAATTTCAAATAATGCAATAAATTCGTCTCCCCCCACCCGTGCCAAGGTATCTTGCTCGCGCATAATATGTAAAAGCTGCTCGACTATCGCGATCAGCAATTGATCGCCCACATCATGGCCATATTGATCGTTAACCACTTTAAAACCATCGAGATCGAGATAGCACACGGCGCACAAGCTACTATGGCGGTTGACTCGGGAAATCGTTTGTTTAAACCTATCGACGAGTAGCCGCCGATTCGGTAATCCGGTGAGCACGTCATAATTTGCCACCCTATCGAGCTCTGCCTCATGATTTTTTAACTGAGTGATATCCGATTGAGTCCCTGAAATCATCAAGGGGCGACCACAGCTGTCTGTCTCCACGACACGGCCCTTGCAGAGTACCCAGCATAAATCCCCTGACTTTTTCCTGCAGCGTATTTCCAGCTCTATGCTTGCACTCTGATGCTGTAAGTGTTGTCGTACGATCCTTTTCACGTCCGCCCAATGATCTTCATGCACAAACTGGGTCCAGTTATCTAATGTGAGTCGGATTTCACCCGCAGAGTAACCTAAAATCGACTCAAACTTTTGACTGACCTGCACCTCGCCCGTTGCCACATTCCAGTCCCAGTACCCTTGCTCTGAGCCCTGGATAACCCGCTGTAATAACGCCGTTTGGGCGGCAATTTGCTGTTGTAATATGCGTGATTGAGTAATGTCCTGCACTGTGCCATGGAGTTTAATCACCTTACCCTGCTCATCCAGCGTCGCTTGACCACGGGCCATGATCCATTTTTTAGCTGAGGTTTCCGCCTCAAATAATTCAGCTTCACATTCATAGGGAACGCCCGTTGCTAAACAGTGCGTGACTGCTTGGTTCAATTTTTGCCAGCTTTCTGGCGTGAAGAGCGACTGGACCTTATCAAGATCTAAGGCCTCTTTGGGGGGTAATCCATAAATGGCAAAAACCTGTTCAGACCAAGTATGGGTATTCTTCACTGTATCCCACTCCCAACTGCCGATCCCGGACAATTGCTGTGCCTGCTTCAGGCTTGCTTCACTCTGGCGTAGGCGCTCGGCACTTTGTTCCTGCAGGGTAATATCACGGGCAATACCAAAGAGGCCCCGAACGAGCCCTTTTGAGTCCATCACAGGGCCCTTTGTCACCTGAAATACCGCTGACCCAGTGCTAAGCTGTAAGTGCTCTTTATGGGTTGTTACCGCCTTATCGTTAAGCACTGTTTGATCTTTAGTGCGGATCAACGCCGCCGATGCGGGTTCAAATAATGCTTCATCATTCTGGCCAATCATGTCCTTTATCGACTTACCGACAAACGCCGCCGCCCTTTGGTTTGCCAGAACATAACGCCCCTGCAAATCCTTTACAAAAATGGCATCCGTCGTCTGGGAGACCATAGACTCTAGCAACTGATGGTTCAAATCCGACTTACGTAATGACGCCCTTAAATAACCACTTAATCCACTGATGATAATGCCATTAATACTCAAACTAACCATGGGAAGCCAAGTAAAGATCATCTCACTCTGGGGTTTATCTGCATTGATCATTAATAGGTGCACACTCAATGCCGATATCAATGTCGCCAATAGGCCTGGGCCAAAACCGCCGATAATGGCGCTCAAGGAGATAGGTAAGGTAAAAGCCAACAGGAGCAAGCGCGTCTGTAATTCCAACGGTAAATATTGGACAACCCAGAGGGTGAACAATGGGAGTAACACCGCTGTACAATAGCGAAACCAAGGGTTTTGCCCTAACAATATTGAACGGGAAAAGGTCAGTTCGATGGCGCCGCGGGAGGGGGCAATATGGCGATCGGGCACCGCATTTAACACATAGATAAATACTAATGCCGATGTAAAGACAAAAAAGATCCCCTTAGCGAGGGAAAAACGAAACACGGTTTCCTGATTTGTAATAAACAACAAAAGCAGATCTGAGAAATAAATCCAACCTAAGGCGAGAAGAGCATAACTGACAACCGCAAGTACGATGAACTGGAATCGAGAAAAATTATGCATCGTTTAGCTATCCCCCGACTCAACCATTAGTGATGATTCTTTCATCGTTTATACCATATAAGTAACTACCCAAATGTTATTAAGGCAGCGTGCAATCCAGTTGTCCTCCTATTTTGTACTAATTTACCTGTTTAAACAGATACTACCACTCAGCTAAGGCAACATTTTCAAGTTTATCAACCCAGCTAAACTTAGCATTTTGTGATGAAAAAGCGAGCGATAACAAAGCATAATAACTCAAAACAATACACGCCTAGGGAAAAAGAGAGCCTGTGATACGCCCAAGCTGCGCTTGATAGGCGTTAATAATGCCTAAGCGGTGTTTATCTTCAGGCATACGTTGATAATGGCCGATCACTTTATGCAGATAACGCTTAGCTAAAGCGAGGTCATCTCCCCGAAGATTCTCCCACATTAGCGATCCCGATGGACTGATACACTGGCCGCTGGCATTACTATCCTTGATCACATGGAGAATTTCGTAAAAACGTTGATTCTCTTCTAGCAGGATTTCTGCTTCAAGTATCAGCCCTAACTGGGCAAGGGATTGGCGAACATAATAATTATGATGCACGGGGCACAAAATAAACTCAAGACGCCTCTCTGAATGCTCTGCAACAATTGCCCGCACTAGCTCCACCAGCAGTTCACCGCCCACACCTGCGATAATAATCAACTGTTTATCTTGGTCACGGGTTTGCCCGAGCGGTAAAGCCGCAACATCGAGACAATGCACTTGCCACTGTGCTATCCCATCCAAGTCATGCTTTGTTATCCCATTTAAGCCATGCAGTAACTCGGCAGCTTGCCCAGGGAAAAAGCGCGCTAAATCTAGGGTTAATTGCTGCATCAATGGCGCAACACAATCGACAAAATGCACTTGCCGAGCGGCATTTCGTTTAAGCAACAACATACCGAGCAAACCATGATCGCAGCAGCAATCCCAAATATGATCGTAATGACCGCTGATCATGCTGTTTATTTGTTGTAAACGTTGGCTAATTTTCACGGTTTGACCTTACTGCTGCGGCGCCAAATACTGTAAATCCCACTGTAAATCCCACGCTAAATTGCATTTTTAAGCAAAAGAAAGCGCGCATTTTACCCGAGTCAAACGCAAACCACATCTTTTGTTCCCGCCCCTCGCAGCGCTGCACATCACTTTTGTCACCCCACGCCTTAATGTGGTGAATACGTATGCAGGCCGTTGCGGTTAAAAAGCCATCGCCACTAGTATGCTGTGAGTCACATTCATTATAAAAACAAGGATCAAGGAATGTTCATCGAGACGAACCCTACTCAGTTAATTGCTGGCCAGCGTTCAGCTGGCCAAAAGCTATCGCAAGCGCTATTGAGCCCCACACTTATCGCCCTTGCGGTCACGAGTCTCTTTAGTGCCAACGTATTTGCCAAAACCGTTACCGTCAGCTCACCCAATCAACACATTCAAATCAGCTTGAGTGACGATACTGGCCGCCCCGAATATAAAATCGATTTTCACGGTAAAACAGTCATAGAACCGAGCCGCTTAGGCTTAGTTTTTCAATCCCTTGGCGAACTCGGTCAAGGATTACAGATAAAAAGCAGTGATAAAAAAAGTGCCGATGAAAAGTGGCAACAACCCTGGGGTGAACAGGAATGGATCCGCGATCAGCACAATCAGCTGACCGCAGTATTAAGCAACGGCAAGGTGCAGCTCGAAGTCGAGTTTAAAGCCTTTGACGATGGGATTGGCTTTCGCTATCACTTAGCCCAACAAGCCGCCCTGCCCGCCAATTCGCAGCTCTCCATTACAGACGAGTTAACCGAGTTCAATGTCGGTCAAGCCGATAAAGCCACAGCATGGTGGATCCCTGCCCGCGGCTGGAATCGCTACGAATACTTATATCGCACCACAGCGCTTAAAGACGTCGATAGAGTCCACACGCCTTTCACCTTTAAACTCGCAGATGGAACGCACTTAAGTATTCACGAGGCCGCCTTGGTGGACTTTGCCGCCATGACCTTAGATCAACAACGCGATGGCAAACTTAAGGCGGATCTCACACCTTGGTCCGATGGTATTCGTGTCAAAACCCAAGTGGGGTTTTATACGCCGTGGCGCACCATTCAAATTGCCGATAACGCAACTGGACTGCTCAACTCGCACCTTATCCTCAACCTCAATGAGCCCAATAAACTCGGCGATGTCACTTGGGTAAAACCGGGGAAATATGTCGGTATTTGGTGGGGAATGCACTTAAACGAAAATACCTGGGGCTCGGGCCCAACCCACGGCGCCACCACCAGTGAAACAAAGCGTTATATGGATTTCGCCGCCAAATATCAGTTTGATGGTGTATTGGTAGAAGGTTGGAATGAAGGTTGGGACGGCGATTGGTTCCACAATGGCGATCAATTTAGCTTTACCAAGGCCTATGCCGATTTCGATCTGCCCGCCATCACAGCCTACGGCGCGAAAAAAGGGGTGCGTTTAATCGGCCACCACGAAACCGCAGGCTCAGTCACCCATTATCGCGATCATATGGCAGATGCCTTCGCCCTGTATGAAAAACACGGCGTGACCCAAGTCAAAACGGGCTATGTCGCCGATGGTGGCCAAATCAAGCGCATAGATGACCAAGGCATCACCCGCCACGAGTGGCACGACGGCCAATTTATGGTCGGCGAGTATTTGCACAATGTCACCGAGGCTGCGAAGCACCATATCAGCATCAATACCCACGAGCCCATTAAAGACACGGGCCTACGCCGAACCTATCCGAACTGGATCGCCCGCGAAGGTGCCCGCGGCCAAGAGTACAATGCTTGGGGGAGTCCACCAAACAGCCCTGAACATACGGTCATGTTACCCTTTACCCGTATGCTCGCGGGTCCAATGGACTTTACCCCGGGGATTTTTGACTTAGCACCTAAGGGGTTGGATGCAGAAAACCGTGTGCAAACCACTTTGACCAAACAGCTCGCCTTGTACGTTGTTCTCTATAGTCCAATCCAAATGGCAGCAGACTTACCGCGCAATTATGAAAAGCACTTAGATGCCTTCCAATTTATTCGCGATGTGCCCACGGATTGGTATCAGAGTGTCGCACTTGCCGGTGAAGTCGGTGACTATGTGGTCTTTGCCCGCCAAGAGAAGGATCAAGGTGATTGGTACTTAGGTGCACTCACGGATGAAACCGCGCGCAAGGTCACGGTCAAACTGGATTTCCTCGATCCCAAAAAACGTTATCAAGCGCAGATTTACCGCGATGGCGCAAACGCCGATTGGAAAACCAATCCCTATGATTATGTGATTGAAACCCTCGATGTGAGCGCTAAAGATAGCCTAAACCTCACACTCGCCAGCAGCGGCGGCACGGCAATACGCTTTAAAGCGCTTTAGATTTCATCGTGTTCAGTTCAGCGCATTAACTTAATTGCTTAAGCGATCGTGAAAATACAGAGTAAAAAAACAGAAAGTCACCAAGGATGCACCTTGTCCCTGGTGACGTTTTATTGCCCTCTCACACCTATTTATTCCAATACAAACGTAAAAGTTAACCCTCTTCGAAGCGCCTTAGTCGATGTTGGCCTAGATTCAGTTCGTGCTCATTGGCCGACAAATCGGTATAAACCGAATAAACGGGTTGGAAATGCCCTCGCAAACTCACCCACATCGTAGACAGATCATGCTAGTCCAAGGCGAAGGCGTACAAGCAACACAGGTGCAAAAATGCTTCAGCTCAGTTAGATTAATCTGACCTTTCTTCCTTATGGTATTTAGCGTGCGATATAAAGCCAATTTATTAGAAATGCGCAGCTTTAAGCGTTTCGAGACTGAACTCGCGCACTTAGGCTTTAACCATTTTCAACCCTTAGCACCACTTCGCCCTTGGGTGCAGCGCTACTTTCATTTGCGCGTAGCGACTGATTTACCGCAGAGCATTGAGCAGACATTTTATCCAGACGGCGGCACTAGCCTGCATTTCTATTTCCCAACGCCAACACAAACACTTACTCAAACGCCAACTCAAACGCTAAGTGGCGAAGAGCCTCAAGTGTTATTTCATTGTGGTCAAAGCATACATTCTCAAGCCTTTTTGCCAGGAATCGAGCTGATGACGGTTCGTTTTCACCCCGGCGGTGCATTTCATTTACTCGGCATTGAACTGCAAGATATTCTGTCTACTTCATCAGTGACGACTATTGATGCAACACAATTACAACTACCGGGATTGGATCAACTGTTATCGCAACTGACGGAAACCAATCAGCCAGCCCAACGCATCGCCCTACTTGAGCACTGGTTGTTGCAACTCTCCCAGCAGCAATTTGGTGCGGTGTTAACTCGACATAAAAGCGCTATGGTTGGCTTAGTGCAGGCGAATTTACCAAAGCTTATTCAAACCCAAGCCGGTTTAGAGGATTTCTATAGACAACTGCCCCTAAGTCGCCGTCAGTTTGAACGAAGATTTAAACAAGAAACAGGATTGTCACCCGCGCAGTTACTGCAATTAAACCGAGTCAAAATCGCCCGAAACTTACTCAGCCAATCACCTAACCTTAGCCTAGTGCAAGTCGCATTCGATTGCGGATTTTACGATCAAGCCCATCTACATCAACACTTTGTTAGGGTGACACAGCAAACACCAGGACAATACAAAAAGCGTAAAATGTCGCAAATCTCCAATCCTAGGTCGCGCTAACCGCTTAGATTGAAGCCTCAGTTTATAGGAGGCTTTTATGTCAGAACGTATACCACGCCAGCAAATTTATCAGCTACAACCCGCACTCGCCAACGCACTGTTGAGCTTAGACAAAGCAGCCGGCGACTCCCACTTTTCGCCATTACTGGTGCATTTAGTCAAGCTTAGAGCATCGCAACTCAATGGCTGCGCGTTTTGTCAGCGAATGCACGCAGAAGAAGCCAGAAGCGACGGTGAAGAACAGCTGCGTTTAGATTTACTTGCCGCTTGGCACGAGGTCGATGGACTCTTTAATGAACGGGAACGTGCAGCGCTGCTCTGGACAGAAATCTTAACCCAAGTTGCTACTGTGCCCGTGCATGACAGTCAATATGCGGCGCTTGCAGAGCATTATTCCGAGAAAGAAATTGTCGACCTTACCAGCTTAATCATTGCCATTAATGGCTGGAACCGCATCGCGATTGCCTTCCACCTGCAACCCATCTAGCGGCACATAAATGGACAAATAAACAGGGCACCGCATCGGGTGCCCTGCTTGTTGATATAACTGTGTCGTTCGTATCTCTATGCCATTCGTATTGCTATGCCGTTAGCTTAAGGTCAGCGCGACAATTTTAAGTGGATGATTATCATCGAATGACGGGAAATCCTCATGGGGATCGAGCCAAGTGTGCGCGCTAACGGTACGGCCTTGTTTTTCAACGCAGCGCACTAGGCTGTCGAACCAAGCTTGGCGTTCGACTTTCGCCACATTGTTGCAGCACACGATAGTGCCGCCGACTTTGGTCGCCATTAATGCGGGCTTAAATAACCCTTGATAATCATTGATCAAATCGACAATACCAAAAGCACTCTTGGCATAACGCGGCGGATCGAGGAACACCAGATCAAACTGGGTTTGCGGCAATTTGGGGTAGCTCGGTAATTTTTGATTACGGCGCCCTCCCACACTCAAACCAGCCAATTGGCGCAGGGCCGGAAACGCATCACTCTGCACAAACTCACACACATTCGACACCTGATTTAACGCCGCATTCGCCTTGCCCGTGGCTAAAGCAAAGGAAGAAAAATCGACGTTCATTACCCGAGTCGCGCCGCCGATGGCTGCCGCAGTGCCAATACCACAAGTGTAGGAAAACAAATTCAGCACGGTTTTATCTTGGCTGTGTGCCCGCACATATTCGCGGCCGATGCGCATATCGAGGAATAACAGCGGATCTTGCCCCTCGTGGCGCAGTTTAGTGCTGAACTTGATGCCATTTTCCTGCATCACTCCCTCAGCATTTGCAATCTCTGTCAGTGCGGGTGATAACACGTTCAATACTCGGGAGTTGCCTAATGAGCGGTCGTTATACACAATCGGCAAATCGGTTTGCTGTAGCAAAACGGTGCTGACATCGACTAACTCTTCATCGGTTAGGGTCTGATGAAAACTCTGCACTAGCCAAGTATCGCCGTAACGGTCGACATTCAAGCCATTCACGCCTTCGACTGTACCATGGAACACCCGAAAACAATCGGTTTGATCCTGTTCTGCTTGTTGTAAAAAATCATGGCGTTTCGCCAGAGCCGTCGATAACAGCGTTTGAATAGACATAAAAAGCGGGACTCGTACAGCGGAAACCTGTGTAAGGTTTCAAGGGGAAAACGGCATAATAACAAACTAGCACGCAGAATATCGGATAAATTCACCCTGCCAGAGCGAAAAACAGGCTTTAAAAAGTGCATACTAGTACAACGGCCGAGCTTGATTGGGTTCATTCACTTTTTAGCTTTAGTCGTTACGGCTCAATGCATGCTCAAACTCACTTATGCCTCCCGTTTGCGATTCAATTCACTGAGTCCTTGATGGATAAGGCTTAAGCAGGCAGAGGGATCTTCTAACGGCAACAGATGCCCATATCGCTGATCTTCTAAAAATACCGTATTCGGTGTGAGCTGTTGCCAACGCTGCCAAGTCGCTTCAGAAAAGAACACTGACGGTTTCCCTCGAATGGCGACGCAGGGAAGCTTTATCTGCCGCAATATCGATAATACATTCGGCGGTTGGGTGTAATTATGCGCTTCCCACCGTTTAGGAAACTTCAACGTGAATTGGCCATCATTGTGTTGATAAACCCCGAATTGGGCTAAGGCGGCAAACGCCTCATCATCAAAGCGTTTGTATAACTTACTCATTTTGCAATATTCAAGGAAATGCTCACGACTTTCCCACACATCGCGCTTCTTTAAGGTGTTTTTGGCGGGCGTGGTCAAATTCATTAATGATTTAGGCATTAACTTGGCAAACCAAGCGATAGGGCGCGACACCATTGCAGGTTCAATAAGTATCAGGGCTTTAAACAAATCGGGTCTTTTATTGGCGGCAAGAATGGTACTGGTTGCTCCCATCGAATGACCCATTCCCACAATTGGCGCACTGCAATGCCGCTCAATATGCAAGATCAAATCATCAGCATATAGCTGCCAATCTCGGCGCTTTGGCGGCAAACCAACATCGGGCCATGTCGGTCTTAACTCGAGTGCATTAAGGCTAAAGGCTTGCTGCAACTTGGCCAATAAGGGCGCATAAACACCTAATGGAAAACCATTGGCATGGTAGAAATGTACGCTTTCACCAGTATCAGAAAAGGTTTTAAAAACCTTAGCCTGTTGTAATTCAGTCCAAATTTGATCCATTAAATCCTACTTATCGCGTCCCAATTTTCTAGTTCAACGGATTCAATCGCACCAATCTCAGCCGCTAGGCACTTTACGCTCAAGCTACGAAATCTAGCGACGAAATCAAACCTGTCGATATCAGTCTTTACGACAGCCTTAAAAGGTCACTAAATCACTTCAATTAACGACTCTAATCCGGGCGCGGTTTTAGTTGGCACAAACTCTATCACCTCAAACTCGGCAACGTCTTCAAAGTAAAAGGGATCTTGCTGCAAAATAGCCTCTAGCGCCGCACGACTCTCAGCCTTAGCGAGGATAACGCCGCCGGATCGAGGCACCTTGCGACCCGAGGCGATAAAAATACCCTTAGCATAACATTCGTCGAGATAACAAATATGAGCCGCTAAATGTGGCTCTACTTCCGCGATGGGCTTTTTATAGGTGAGCGAAACAACAAACATAGGTATCCTCTTATTCAGCAAGTCGGGGCATATACAATAGGTTTCTCCCCGCTGACTATATAGTGCGGCCCTAAAGTGTCAAATGAACTTACCCGTCGCACAAGTTAAAAATGGTCAATAGTAGGTTACACCTCTGTTTACCGCGAGTTACCAAACCATGATGAATACGTATGTAAGCGGTTGTGCACAAATCCACGCCGAGGCTACTATAAATCCGCTCGTTTCACCCTCTGCTTGTGGGGTTTGAAATCTGTGAGGTCGTTTCTGATAGTGCTACAAGGATTGCTATCAGGCTTAAGTTCTTTCTGCTGACTGGCTTTGGCCACTCACTTGAACTAACCCTTTTGAATTAAGGTGTTAAGTCCAAATGTGAAATGAATTTATCGGCGAATATGCTTCAGAGGGAGGAGTATATTCGCCATTTTTTCACCGAGCATACACATTTACAACCTGTGCGAAACTATCCATTGCTAGGCAAAAAATTAAAACAATAAGCACTCAGGGCAGAACGACTGCCAGCAACAGAAAGGAAGTTCAATGTCTTCGAATCATCAACCCGCTAGCCGTCAACAAGAGCATCAAGCTACTGCGCCCAAGGCAACCCGAGTATTTAAGCAACAACCTGAGCTGAATTTCTGGCAAATTTTTAATATGTGTTTCGGCTTTTTAGGCATTCAATTTGGTTTTGCTCTGCAAAATGCCAACGTCAGTCGCATTTTTCAAACCTTAGGCGCCTCTATTGATGAAATCCCCATTCTGTGGATTGCCGCGCCGCTGACGGGTTTGTTGGTTCAACCTATTATTGGTTATTTAAGCGATAAAACCTGGGGACGCCTTGGCCGTCGTCGCCCCTATTTTTTGATTGGTGCGATTTTTACTACTCTCGCCATTTTTATCATGCCGCACTCGCCTACCCTGTGGATTGCTGCGGGCATGTTGTGGATCATGGATGCCTCGATCAATATCGCCATGGAGCCATTTCGCGCCTTCGTCGGTGATAATTTACCTAAAAGCCAGCGTACCCAAGGCTATGCCATGCAAAGCTTTTTTATCGGCATTGGCGCTGTGGTGGCTTCGGCCTTACCCTATATTTTGACTCACTTTTTTGATGTCGCTAATACGGCACCAGCGGGTGAAATTGCCGATTCAGTGCGTTATGCCTTCTATTTTGGCGGCGCGGTACTCCTGCTCGCCGTCACTTGGACTGTGGTGTCGAGCAAAGAATATTCCCCAGAAGAGCTAGCCAGCTTTAATGCCAAACACCTCAATGGCGAAGATGAAACCTTAACCCGCCACCGTACCCGCAAGGACTATCAATTTGCGTCCTTCGTATGGATGGGTCTCGGCGCCCTGCTCACCTTCGCTATTTGGGCGCAAGATTTAGATAAGCAACTGTATATCTTAAGCTTAGGGATTTTCGCCTTTGGTCCATTACAACTGTATTGCGCACTGCGTTTGGGCAATTCACAACCCGCTGAACGCCATAAGCTCGGCATGGTATTTAGCGTGGTCGATGACTTGTTCCATATGCCAAAAGCCATGCATCAACTGGCTATTGTGCAGTTTTTCTCTTGGTTCGCGCTGTTTGCCATGTGGATTTACACCACGTCTGCCGTGACGTCCTACCATTTTGGCAGCAGCGATGTGTTGTCTAAGGCCTATAACGACGGCGCAGATTGGGTGGGTGTGCTGTTCGCCTCCTACAATGGTTTTGCCGCCATCGCCGCGATATTTATTCCTATGCTAGCTAAGCGTATCGGTATCAAACTAACCCATACAGTCAATATGTTCTGTGGCGGTATAGGCTTGATTAGCTTCTTTTTTATTAAAGACCCAAGCCTGTTATGGCTGCCTATGATAGGTGTGGGTATCGCGTGGGCGTCCATTTTATCTGTGCCCTACGCCATGCTGTCGGGCATGTTACCCCCGCAAAAAATGGGCGTTTACATGGGGATTTTTAACTTCTTCATCGTTATTCCACAGTTATTGGCCGCAAGCGTTTTAGGCTTAATCCTCAATACCTTATTTGATAATCAGCCCATTTATGCCCTAGTAACTGGCGGCGTGCTTATGATGTGTGCCGGTATCGCAGTGCTTTTTGTCGAGCAAAATCAACCGACATAAATCATCAGACTTAACGACAAATAACAATATATCACTCTGATTTGGGGAGAATTAACATGGCCGTCAACTCAACACAGCAAGGACAACAACACAGGAGCAGCATTGTGCCCCATTTTCGTATCAAACCCTTAGTGTTAGCGA
Organism: Shewanella sp. KJ2020; assembly: GCF_024197625.1. NCBI lineage: Bacteria > Pseudomonadati > Pseudomonadota > Gammaproteobacteria > Alteromonadales > Shewanellaceae > Shewanella > Shewanella sp. KJ2020. The sequence goes on from NZ_JAKUKD010000004.1 coordinate 107,082, forward strand.
TGGCAACCAGTATTATTTGCAGCCTTGGATTAACAGCTTGTTCCCCCGCACCATCCACATCATCAACGGTTTCAACGCCGAGTGAAATAGACTCTCAGCCCCAAGCTCAGGACCAGTCGATAGCCCCCGGCGCACCGGGTAAAGCACCGACTTGGGCATTTTCGGGTAAAACCGGTATTGGGACCTCTTACGAGCCTTACACCCAAGGCCAATATCAAGATGCCAAGCAAAATCCCATTAGCCGTGTTTGGTTCTCCCTCGCCCAAGGTATTTTGACCGAAACCATGTATGGCCTTATTCACAATGCCCAGCTCAAAGAACTGCAATTTGTGATCACGGGCAATGACTTTATCGATACCGAAAAAGATAACACCATCAGCAGCATAGAATATTTAGATACAGATACTAATGGTCGCCCCCAATCCCTTGCCTATAAAATTATCAATAAAGATATTGAAGGTAAGTATCAGATTGAAAAACACATCTTTACCGACCCCGACCGTGACACCCTAATGATGCGCGTGACCTTTACCGCCTTTGAAGATGGCATTACGCCGCACTTGTATGTCAATCCGCATATCGACAACGCGGGCGCCAATGATATCGGCCGCATCGACACTAACACAGACAATCATACTGGCAATCAGGCGCTGGTGGCCTATACCGCCGCCAAAGACAGCAGTGTGATGACGGTAAAATCGGATCTGAATTTTGTGCAGGCAACGACTGGCTTTGTCGGCGTCTCCGATGGCCTAGCCGATTTGGCCGATAACGGCACACTCGATACGCCCTATCAAACGACCAGTGCGCAGGATAAATCGACCGTCGGCAATATCGCCTTTACCGCTAGCTACCCTACGCTCATCAAAGCCAAACCCGTCACTGTTAATCTCGCCATCGGTTTTGGTAAAGATGAAGCCCAGAGTTTAGCCAATGCCGATGCCACTTTGGCCGCAGGTTATGATGCTGTGCTCAGCAATTACAACATGGGCTGGCATGATTACTTAAGCTCACTGCCCGCCATCGCTAACATGGCCAACAGCACCACAGATAGCGGCAAGCTGCTGTATACCAGTGCAATGGTCTTGAAAGCGCAGGAAGATAAAACCTATGCGGGTGCACTTATCGCTTCGCTTTCTAATCCTTGGGGCGATACGGTTTCGGCAGCCGTGCCGAGCACTGGCTATAAAGCGGTATGGCCGCGCGACTTTTACCAATGCGCCATGGCATTCCTCGCCATGGGTGATACGCAAACGCCCAAGGTGGCCTTCGAATATCTGAAAAAAGTGCAAGTGACCGAAAAGACGCCCGGCTTTACGGGTACGCCGGGTTGGTTCCTACAAAAGACCCATGTGGATGGCCAAATTGAATGGGTTGGCGTGCAGCTCGATCAAACTGCGATGCCGATTATGCTCGGCTGGAAACTCTGGCAAGCGGGCGTGCTCACCCATGATGAGATCAGTCACTGGTATCAAGAGATGCTCAAAGGTGCAGCGGACTTTTTGATCAGCGGCGGTGAGGTCAATCTGGATTGGAATCACACTCAAATTACCCCGCCTAAAACCCAGCAAGAACGTTGGGAAGAACAGGCGGGTTACTCACCCTCAACAACGGCTGCCGTGATTGCCGGCCTTGTTGCCGCGAGTGAAATTGCTAAAGAAGCCAAGGATATCGACTCCAGCAGCCGTTATCTTGTCGCCGCCAAAAGCTTAAGTGACAGTTTAGAAAAACACTTAGTCACCACCCAAGGGCTATTGAAGAACAGCACCGGAGTCAGCGCGCCCTACTATTTACGTTTAAGCCCGAATGGCGAGCCAAATACTAGCGATACACTGGCGGCGAATAACGGAAAACAAGGTTTAGATCAGCGTCAGATCCTCGATGGCGGATTTTTAGAACTAGTGCGTTATGGCGTGCGCGGTGCAACCGATAAGCTGATTAATCAAAGCCTTCAATTAATTGATAATACAGAGCTTGAGCACAACCTACGCATAAAATACGAGTTCTCCGCCAAAGATGGCAGCACTATCCCCGGCTTTAGACGTTATGGTAACGACGGTTACGGCGAGGATACGGTTTCTGGCCATAACTATGCGGAATCGGGCAGCAACAGCGCCGATCAACGCGGCCGAGTCTGGCCCTTCTTCACCGGCGAGCGTGGTCATTTTGAATTAGCACTCGCCCAAGCGAAAGGTGAGCTAACAGGCAATAACGCCCAGCAAACCAAGCAGCAGTTGATCAACACCTATGTGCAGGGCATGGAAACCTTTGCGAATGCGGGCATGATGTTACCCGAGCAAGCGTGGGACGGTGTCGGCGATGCTACCCGCTACCATTATCAACTCGGACAAGGCACCAACTCGGCCACGCCGCTCGCTTGGACCCATGCCGAATACATCAAACTGGTGCGATCTATGACCGATGGCCAAGTCTGGGATCACTACCCTATCGTCCCAGCGGCATTGAAATAATGAGTTGAAATAGCCAATTAAAATTGCGCATTAGCTTAGCGATACTTTGATAAATTACAGGCTAGAACAACATCCTAGATATTGTTCTAGCTTTTTTATAGACGGTATTATGATGCCTGATTTAGCGCCCGCTTTTCATAGGCTTATGCTGCGGGTAATCTTGCGGCGTGCAACCAAATTGCATTTTAAAGGCGGCACTGAAACTGCTGACACTCAGATAACCTAGACTATGGGCCACCCTAGTCGTGCTCTCACCTTGGCTTAAGCTCTCAAGCGAATTTAACAAACGAAATCTTTGTCGCCATTGTCGATACGTGAGCCCGGTTTCAGCTTTGAATAGCCGCTCAATCGTTCTCACACTCGCGCCGCCCATTTCGGCTAGCTCGGTCAGTGAGTAATTCACTTTCGGCTGCCGAACTAGCATTTGGATTAAGCGACTGAGTCTTGGATCTGAACCCGCGGGTAAATGGGCATCCACACTGTCCAACGTTTGGAGTTCATCAATGGCAACCAAACCCAGCCGATGCAGTTGTCCACTGTCTAAGAGGTGTGAACTTTCACAAAGTTTAAGCACTAATTCGCGCATCAGCGCTGTCATAGTCACCATCACCACTTGCGTATCCTGTGGCCTAACGCCATAGCTAGGGTCAATATAAATATTGCGAGTATGGGCGTGGGTTTCGCTGTTCACTTGATGGGGCAAATTGCAGGGGATCCACACCGCATGGGTTGAAGGTACCACCCAGACGGCATTTTCACTGCGAACACGTAACAAGCCTTTGGCGGCCCAAAGTAACTGACCCCGCGGGTGCGAGTGGGGCTCGATACCCGCTTCCGCCGCCATATTGCGAGTATGGGTCAGCACGGGCCGATTGGCATCTATGATAAACGCCACATCACTGGGGGTTAACAATGTCGCTTTAAGAACATGTTTTGACATATTACCCTCTTAAAACGTCAAACTAAGTCAGCTATCTTAGTAGGCATCTTTTACGTATTCAACCCAATAGGTCGGTAAGCATGAAACGTTTTATTGGCGTTAAGCAGCTAGCGTTTTTCAGTGCACTGTTGATCGCTACTTTACTTGCGCTGTTTCCGCTGAGTCAGCATCCCGCGGTGTTTTCCTACAGCGCTGGCGTAGTATTAGTGACCTTGATGTTTTGGAGCACAGGTTTCTTCCCGCCCTTTATGGCGGGATTAATCTTTTTTGCCCTTGCCACCATTTTTAAACTCATTGAGCCGAGTGTGCTTTTTTCAGGATTCGGCTCGACTGCGGTGTGGTTAATCATTTCGGGGTTTGTGATCGGCAGTGCCATCACTCAGTCTGGCTTAAGTCGCAGAATGGCCAGTTTGATTGCCCCCATACTGACCACAAGTTATCCACGCTTAATTGCGGGTTTGGTCTTTAGTGCTGTGCTGCTTGGCTTTGTGATGCCCTCATCCGTTGGCCGTGCTGTGGTCATGGTACCAATTGGTATGGCGTTAGCTGAGCAAGTCGGCTTTGCTCGTGGTAGTCATGGGCGGATAGGCATTGCGACCGCCTTGGCACTGGCGTGTAACATGCCCAGTTTTGCCGTGTTGCCCGCGAATATTCCCAATATGATATTGGCGGGTTCCAGTGAGAATCTATTCAATATCCATTTTGGTTATACCGAGTATCTCTTATTGCATTTTCCAATCCTTGGTTTACTCAAATCGATATTGATTGTGGCGCTAGTTATCTTTCTATTTCCTGCCCATATTGATAAAAGCCAGCCTAAACAAGTTATTGAAAAAGAAACCTATCATCTTGGTATGCAAAAGAAAGTTGCACTGTTACTGGCGATTACTTTGCTCTTTTGGGTGACTGACTCGCTGCACGGCATCAATCCCGCTTGGGTAGGATTAACAACGGCTATCTTGTTATTGCTCCCCAAATGGGGAGTGCTTGAGCCTAAGAGTTTTAATAGTTCAGTGGATTTGTCGACCGTCATTTTTGTCGCGGCGGCCTTAGGTCTGGGGGCATTGGTCAATCATTCCGGGCTCGGCACTGCGCTAGGTCAACTGTTCAGTGAATGGTTACCCTTGCAGCAAGGGGCATCGTTCCTGAATTTTATGTCGTTATCGTTAATCGCGACGCTAACGGGATTAGTGGCAACGGTTCCAGGTGTGCCGACTGTGTTATCGCCCATGGCGGCAGACTTTGCCAATGCAACCGGCTTCTCTACTCCAGCGGTATTAATGACGCAGGTGATCGGTTTCTCAACCGTGATTTTTCCTTATCAGGTGGCTCCTTTGATTTTGGCGATGCAATTATCCCAAGAGCCCTTAACTAAACTACTTCGCCTCACCTTACCGCTGGCAGCAATAACCATAGTTGCACTCATGCCGCTGGATTATCTTTGGTGGCTATGGCTCGGTTGGATTAACTAAAGCGGATTAACTAAAGCGGATCGGAGAAGAGTATTCCACCCTAAGGATAAAAAGCGAGCAGGATTAACATAGTGCTCGCTTTTTAGCTTTGGGGTATGCGCAATAAGCGCGATATTTTTCCGTTATTGATCTTGCCAGATCAGCACTTGAGCCGGTTCGCCATTACTGCGAGTCGCGCGGTACATACCTTCGGTATTAAAGGGCGTGGCAATGTTGCCTCTATGATCCACCGCAATCACGCCACCCGAGCCGCCCGCAGTGATCAAACGTTGATTAATGACTTCATCCGCCGCCTGAATAATCGATTTTTGCTGGTACTTCACCTTGGCACAGATATCCCCTGCCACTTGGTAGCGAATAAAAAACTCGCCATGCCCGGTTGCGGACACCGCACACACGCCATTTTCGGCGTAGGTGCCCGCGCCGATCACAGGCGAGTCACCGATACGGCCAAAGCGTTTTGCCGTCATACCGCCGGTCGAGGTTCCCGCGGCTAAATTACCGTTTTTATCTAAGGCGACTGCGCCAACAGTGCCGAATTTATAATCGAGGTCTTTCATCTCAATGCCGGCAATTTGGGCTGATTTTTCAGCCGCCTGCAGTTTCTGCCTGGCATCGAGCAATTGCTGGTAGCGGGCATCGCTATCGAAATGGCTGTTAGGGACTAAGGTAAAGCCTTGGGTTAAGGCAAACTCCTCCGCCCCCACGCCCGACAACATCACATGTTCAGACTTATTCATCACAGCTAAGGCTAAATCGATAGGGTTAGCGATATGACGAACCCCGGCGACGGCGCCGGCATTCATGGTTTTACCGTCCATAATCGATGCATCTAACTCGTGACCACCATCATAGGTATACACAGCGCCCACACCTGCATTAAATAATGGGCTGTTTTCTAAGACATTGATTGCCGTTTGTACCGCCACTAGGCTATCCCCACCCTGTTCTAATACCTTAGAGCCTTTGTCGACGGCTTCCTTGAGTTTGTCTTTATAGGCTTGGCGCAGCTCGGGGGTAAGGTTGGCTTTAGAAATCGTGCCAGCACCGCCGTGGATAGCAATGGCGAAAGGTTTTTCATTGGCGTAGGTGGGCTGCGACATACAAAGTGCACTCGAGATTATTAAACTAAAGGTGGCTAATTTTATTTTCATTATTTACATCCCCTTAAACAGTAGCGTCCTTTGTAACCATTTCAATGACTAATTTCAATCATCTCCTTGCCTGTTGCTTTTATTCTGGCGACAATGATGCCACATCACAGGGATCATAAAGTGCAGCTATTCTTGCAAATCACGTCATTCTCTTTTCGTTTCAATTTGCTTGTTGGCCTGAGTTTAGTCACATCAGTGGCTGTGGCCGCCGACAATTTTTTAACGCTTTCGGTCACAGGCGTCGATGAGTCTTTAAAGCGCAATATTCTCGCCCATTTAGGTAATTTGCCCGATTCAGAGGTGCAACGCCGCGCCTTTTTGTTCAACGTTGAAGACAATGTCAGTACCGCTTTAGAGTCTATGGGTTATTACCACGGCGAAGTCGAAGAAAAATTGATTGAACACGATAAGGGGCCATGGGAACTCAAGCTCATAGTCACTGCGGGTGAGCCTATTAAAATTCAATGGGTTGATATTAACTTCTCCGGGGACATGCTCACAGATAACGCCTTCGATACCTGGTTATCCCAAGTCAATATAAAGCCCGGGGATACCCTAAACCACGGGACTTATTCGGAGTTAAAATCCCAACTGGTCACTCTCGCCCTAGCCCGTGGTTATTTTGATGGGGAGTTCACCCAGTCGCAAATTAAGGTTAACCGTGATTTAAATACTGCCCAAATTAGTCTGCATTTCGATTCGGGCGAACGTTATCACTTTGGTCAAGTCAGTTTTGATGGCCACACCTTAGAGGAAGATATTTTAGCTAAACTGGTGCCGTTTAAGGAAAATGCCGCCTATTCGACCCGCCGAGTCAGTGCCCTTAATCGGCAGCTATTAGATACTGGCTATTTCTCCAATATCAAAGTACTGCCGCAGATAGATCAGGCTAAGGATAACCAGTTACCCGTAAAAGTGGAGCTAACGCCAAAAGCCAGCCATTCCATTGAACTGGGTCTGGGGGCGGACATAGGACAAACCACAGATAAAGCCTTCGATCCCCGAGTCCGGGTGACTTGGCGTACACCTCAGGTCAACAAATACGGTCACTCCCAGGAAACCAGTCTAGAGTGGTCACCTGAAAGGCCAAAGTTTTTAACGACGTATACGATTCCGCTCACCCATCCACTGGACGATCAACTGAAAATCCGGATGGGATTACTGCGGGATAAATACGGGGTTACCCAAGTTTATGAGCCAGAGAATAGGGATTTTCGCAATACAGGCCAACTCGAATCCACTAAATATCAACTCGGGTTACTTCGCCAACAAAGATTGGATAATCAATGGTTAATGAGCTACTCACTCGATGCCATTCGAGAGGAATATACCCAGTCAGACGTCGATTACACCCCCAGTTTATATTTAACTGGTATTAACTTTTCTAAAACCACACGGAACGATAATTCCCTCGATCCTAAGTCGGGTTTTAGGCAAATATACAGTGTAGATTATGCCGATCCCTATTTAGGTTCGGACATACGTTTAGCCAGACTACAGGCAAAGTTTAAATGGATTGATACCTTCTTCGAGAATCACAGATTAGTCGCCCGTATCGATTTAGGCGCTAACTTAGTCGATGAAAACGAACTGGCCTATGTTCCCCCCTCTTTGCGTTATTTTACCGGCGGCGACCAAACTATTCGGGGTTATGGCTACCAAGAGCTCGGGCCCTATTTGGACTATGTCGACGCCGATGGCAACATCAATCGTGAAGTGATAGGTGGTCGCTATTTGATGGTCGGAAGTTTGGAATATCAATACTATGTCACCCCAACCTGGCGGGTCGCGACCTTTGTCGATGCGGGTAATGCCTTCGATAATGATCAATTTGAGCCCGTTGTATCCGTCGGGGGCGGTATTCATTGGATCTCCCCCATTGGCCCAATTAAGTTAGATTTAGGGGTAGGATTGAAAGAGACAGACACCATAGACCGCTCTTGGCGTATTCACTTAACCATGGGAACTGAACTATGAGCCAGCCCCAAGATCCCCATGGCTCTGCCAATGTTCCACCGGATAGCACGCCCCAAGACACGCCTGTTACTGCGGCTGTGGCAAAAGTATTATCCCTTCCACAGCGCCTCTGGCGTGCATTTAAGCTCTTTACTCGTATTCTGATTTATGTGCCATTAACCCTGTTAGTGCTTATGGCACTCTTACTAGGCACTGAAATTGGATCGCGTATTAGTGTCGGCTTAGCCAGCCAATTTGTACCGGATCTCGACCTCCGCTACACATCGGGCTCACTCAATAAAGAACTGACCTTATCCCATGCGGCTTGGTCTATGGATGGCATTAAAGTTGAACTTAAAGATCTGCACCTCGCTTGGCAGCCCACCTGTTTACTGCAAAAACAGCTGTGTGTTAACGCCCTCACTGCCAATAAAGTTGAGGTAAAAATTCATACCGAGCAACTCTCTACGGACGCTACACCTGAGACAGTCGTAGAAGCCTCGCCCGAAGTGAATACCGAACTCGTATTACCCTTTGGCATCAGCCTCGATATGGCGCAGCTCAATGCCGTCAATGTTGAAGTCAATGACATGCGTTATAGCGCCAACCAGATTGAGGCCGCTGCCACTTGGTTTGCACAAGGGCTTATCGTCAAACAACTGCAGAGCGAGGGACTCTTCGTTTTTATTCCCCTTAACGAAGAAGCGACGGCAACCGCTAATGCACCCGCGCCAACGGACAATAGCCAATCCCCACAGGGAACTTCTCCTGCAATGCCGGCAGAAGAATGGGTAATGGCACACCTACCCCAAGTGTTTATGCCATTTCCGGTGACGGTTAATAGCCTGATTTTAGACAATACCTTGCTGCAGATTGGTGAGCGTAGGGACCATTTTAGCCATGCCAAATTACAGGGAAGCTTCCGTCAATATCAACTGACCTTAGATCATTTAGTGCTCGAACATACGAGTGGTAAGGTCGATATCCTCGGCACACTCGCACTCGAGAAAGATTACCCCCTGTCACTCAATGTGGACCTAACCCTCAATCAACTTGCAGAATTACCCGAACTCACCCAGCAGCAGTTAAGCCTGACCTTAAGCGATAGCCTAGGGCAACTGCGGGTAAATGCCTTGGCCAAGGGCGATGCCGATTTTACCTTAGAAGGTCAAATCACCCTAAAAGATCCCCAGCTCCCGTATCAGGCAAAACTGCAGCAAGCAAGGTTGCAATGGCCGCTTCAACAGGCGGAATATTCAGTGACCGACCTTAACATCGACACCCAAGGCAACCTTGACACCCAGGGGGCGAAAGTCAGTGGCAATGTACTCACGCCCTTCCATAACGTATTGGCAATAGAAACTGAACTGGAGCATAGGGATACCACACTCTTAGTCAAACAGTTGAAGGCCAATGGCGATATTGGCACCCTAGATCTCGAAGGAGAACTCAATTACGCCGACGCGCTCGCATGGAAAGCCAAGGTGGTGCTCGATAGCATCAAACTGCAAGCGTTAACTTTGCCATCCACGCAGAGCGCAGATAAACCAAGTGAAACCGATACCTCGCCCCCTGCGACTAGCCCGTTACTCAAAAGCTTGATTTCCGGGAAATTACAGACCACGGGTAAACTCGATAATTCCCATTGGCAAGTTGCGCTAACCGATACCGAGTTAACTGGCACTATGCAGGGCTATCCATTTGATATTTCTGGTGATGTGAGTATCAATGATGCTCTGCATGTCAGTGCTAATGGGCTTAATGCACAAGTGCTCAGCTCGACCCTTAGCCTTAAAGGACAAGCCAACACCCAATGGAACCTCGAAGGTGAGTTACAGGTTCCCGATTTTAGCCTCTGGCTACCCCATGCCACTGGCCAGCTGCAGGCGAATATCAATGTCACGGGTGATGCGAAACACCCACAGGTTGAGTTAAGTGCGCAGCTAGTGGATCTGATCTATCGAAATATTAAACTACGGGAATCCACCCTTAAAGCCTATTACAAACCCTTAGATGAGCATGAGTTTGCCCTATCCCTCAAGTCAAAGGCACTTAATCTTGGCTCACAGGCCTTAGATACTGTCACCCTTGGCAGTAAGGGAAACATTCAGGATCAAAAACTCACCCTCAATGCCAGTGGCGATCTCGGCCTCGATCTCAGTATCGCCAACCACTACGATCAGAAAAAAAACCAGTTGCAAGCGGAAATCCATCGACTCAATCTTGCAACCCCACTTGGTCTTTGGCAGTTAGACAAAGACATCAATCTGAGTTGGGATCAAAACAAACTTAGGGGCAGCCTCACGCCCTTCTGTCTCGTCAACCCCAATAGTCGGTTCTGCTTAAACAATCAAACCGTGCTCGGCAACAAGGGGGATGTACAGCTGAGTTATTCCGGCAATCCAGGAAAACTGCTCGTCCCTGTTTTACCAAGCAATATGAACTGGGATGGTAATGCGAATCTACTCGCTAACCTCGCCTGGGCCGCTGGCCGTAAACCCACAGCTGATCTTAGCTTGGATTTCAGCCCCGGCAGTATCACGCTTAAACGAGCCAAAAACCGTGAAGTCACCGTTAATTATCAGACACTTTCTCTACGCTCAACCTTAGATGCTAAACGGCTCGTTTCTGCAATCAATTTTGAATCTGAAGGGGTTGCAAGCTGGCAGAGTGAAATCACAGTAAATGTGACACCGGATCGTGCTCTTTCGGGTTATACCAATATTAAACAAATTAATTTACAACCACTGGGTGAGTTTTTCCCACAGTTAAATACTGTCGAAGGCTTATTTACCAGTAAGTTAAACTTTGCAGGCACACTTAATGATCCCGCAGTTTCAGGGAATATCGCCCTGACACAGGGTGCATTTGCCCTTACCGCTAACCCGACCTTAATCAACAAAATCGATATGTCTATGGCCCTAGGAGGACAACAAGCCGAACTTAAGGGTCGCTGGATGATGGGGAATGGTCTAGGGCGAGTGACGGGGAATTTACGTTGGCCCCAAGGACAGTTTAGCGGTGAACTGGCGATCAAAGGTGACAAACTCGCGGTGATCCAACCGCCATTGGCGCTGCTCGATGTGTCCCCCGATGTCACTCTCGCCTTTAGTAGTCAACAACTTGAGCTCAAAGGCGTGGTCGATATTCCATCGGGTAATATTAAGATCGTACAACTTGCCGAAGGCGGTGTGGCCCTATCCGATGATGTGATATTCGATGACTCTATCGCCGCAACGGAGCCGAAGGCCAGCCCCTATGCGATAGTGGCCGAACTGAATATCAACGTCGGTAACAATCTTAACGTCGATGGTATGGGGCTTAAAGGTAAGCTGCAGGGCACCCTTAAGTTGCAACAACAAGCGTTTAGGCCGCCATTGCTATTTGGTGATATCAAAGTCAAAGAAGGTAGCTATAAATTTATGGGGCAAACCCTCAAAATTCGGACCGGGGAAGTCCAATTTGTCGGCCCAACCTCAGTGCCTAACCTGAACATTGAAGCGATTCGAGAAATTAAGAGTGAAGATCTGGTCGCGGGTGTGCGAGTCACTGGCACACCGGCACGCCCTGTCGTGACACTTTTCTCCAATCCCGCTAAAGAGCAAGCCGAGATCTTGTCTTACATTATTAAAGGCAGCGGATTTAATAATACCAATAACGAGCAAAACAACTCCCTCATGATGGGCGCGGCCTTAGGGCTAGGTTCACAGGTTGGCGGCGGTGGTGCCATCAATAATATCGGCAGTACTGCCACCGGCATTATCGAAGAATTTGGCTTCTCTAACGTCCAGCTAGATACAAACGATGAGGGACGCGTCGCAATTAGTGGGTTTATTGGTGAGAAACTTATGGTTAAGTACGGGGTGGGCGTCTTTAACCCTGGCTATGAGATGACAGTAAGATATTACCTGTTATCCCAGCTTTACCTTGAAACAGTGTCAGGGACCTTAGGTCAATCCCTCGATATTTATTACAACTTTAATATCAATTAGTTCTGGCCGGCGATATTGCGTCGGCCAAGTTTGTGGGCGGCCAAGGGTAAACAATAAGTACAAAAAAAGCGCCCTATAGGCGCTTTTTTGCTTCAATTACGACAATTAAGCGTAAACGAAGTCAACGTGTTCGATGATTGGCTTGAACACGTGGCGTTGCATAGCTTGTGCACGAACACCTACTTCTTTACCGTCTAAAACGATAGTTACTACAGAAGTGTAGAAGTCTTCGTTAGCTTGGATGTTAATGATGTCTTTGTGATCAAAAACAATAGAAACTGGCTCTTTGCCTTGGCCATAAATAACAGCAGGAACTTTACCAGCATGGCGTAGGCGGCGGCTCGAACCTTTCCCTATTTCAGTGCGGGTTTGTGCTTGAATAGTGTAAGACATGTGTTTCTCACTTAAATTTAGAGTAAAAAGTTGTCATCATTTTCGACCAATGATGACTCATATAAAGCGCGCGCATACTAACACAGTTGCACAGCACACACAAGAATAGTGCCAAGAGAACGCCATTGAGGTACGCCCTGCACAGTTATGAGTCCAAAAGAAAATTGACAGAATTAGGAGACTTGTATCTTGGCTGTTACATGGGCGAAACGGCTTTGATCGCAAACAAAAAACACGAGACATTGATCACATTTGCACTAAAAGAAGCCTGCTAAGCTCGGGCAAATTTCGTTAACCAATGCCCTTCAACATGCGTCACGCGCTGTATTTATTGCAACTGGAAAATCAACTTTCATGTCAATTAGCCCGTGAACTCGTGTCCCTTATCGAAACGGTTCCCTACCAGCAAACGACCATTGAATTGAAGTTATTGGAGTTGTTGGCTTGTACTCAACAGAAAAATCATGGCTTGATCCAACTGATGCAAACAACAGAGTCAACTGACGTGGAAGGCCAAAGACAACGACAATTTCAATTTTCACAGTGTTTAAATCAATTGATCTGTGATTGGCAACAGCACAGGGAAATGAATAAGCTCGGTCAGCAATTTTTGCCCCTCCTTAGGCATTATTTAGTTGAAGTGCAGGCGTTAGAACAGGCTTTTTATCAACACATCCTACGGCAAATAAGCTCGGCTACCAGTGCCTCACTGGACCACAGTCAACATGCACAAACCCCGACTTAGGATAGTACCCCACGCCACCTAATTTGAGTGATAACGCTGCATCCCTAAGGGTTTTCAAATTCACACTCGGAATCGCAATATCCATGGCCATACCGCGCATATGGTAACTCTTCTTCGCGACACCACCGCTCTTATTTGCCAACATTTGATTCGTTTTAGGTGAACGGTAACCGGAAATCACATGGATTTCATCATCCACATTCAGCGTACTGCGCAGGGTATAGAGTAAGTCGAATAAGCGTTTATCCATGGGCGCCGCAACATTTTGCCTATGGTCCCGGAGTAAATGGCTAAAATCTGCGAGCACTTCACTTTGGTACTGACCATCGACCCAATAACTGCCGTCGTTACGTTCGCCAGTATGGCGATTATAGAGGCTTAACTCGCGGATCCCCTTTGTGGATCGGCTCGCCATGGCCTGTGAAGGGATTAAGGAACACAATGCCACACCACCAAGGCCTAACAACAACTGCCTACGGGCAGGACATATTAAAGTCACATCATCACCATTTGTTCGATTTTTGGACACTGAAAAGGCAAATTATACTGAATCATCGCTCAGATCAAGTCTTGAACGGCCATCTAAAATCCCGATAGGTAAATGGTCAAAAAGTTCAAGCGCTTAAGGCTAATAAAAAATTGCCGCTGGCACTGCATTGGTTAATTCAGCCTCCAGATGATAAATATCGTTCCGGTATTGCGCTAGCCCTTGATCGTCAAGCCATGCAGACCAGTAAACCAAGTGCACTGGCAATGTGCTGGATAAGGCAAACCACTGCGACTGAGTCACATCTGGCGCTAATTTGTCCCATAAAGCGGTATCTTTAATTAGATGAGCCTTAAACCACGACGCCAATTCATCAACCCTTTCAACGCGAATACAGCCAGATGATAATGCTCTATTGGCCTTTTTAAAGAGACTTGGCTCAGAAGTACCATGCAAGTACACACTGAAATCATTTTCAAAATGGAATTTGTACTTACCTAACGCATTCTTAGGGCCTGGACGCTGTACTAACTTAAACGGAAAACGGGAAGATGCCAGCGCTTGCCACTCCTCGGGGGAATGGTGCGCTAATTGCCCCGAGGCATCGTAAACATCAAATCCACGCTCCATAAGATAATGCCCGTCTTTACGGATGTGCGGCAATATATCCCGCCGTAAGATACTGCGCGGCACGCGCCAATGGGGATTGAGTACGACATTGGATATTTGACTGTCTAAGATAGGCGTTTGCCGGGAAGGCTTACCAACAATCACCTTAGAGCGTAAAGCGATTTCCCCCTGCACGACTAATGTCATCTCAAATGCGGGCACATTGATAAGTAAGTAATTTGGCGTGAGCGTTTGGCTAAAGACTCTCTGCCGCACTTCATTTTTTGCCAGTAACTGCGCCCGTTTATAGGGGGATTGATTAAGCCAGAACAAGGTCTGGTTACCAACGACACCATCAGCCTCTAAACCATGGCGCCGCTGAAACCCCTGAATGCTCTGCATGAGCTCCTCGGTATAAATTTGCCCTTCATTCGATTCAGTTGAAGCACTTGGCGCAAAGGATGAGTCCCCCAATAGCCAAAGGCGTTGAGCTAAGGTATTCACTATTGGGCTGGCTTGGCCTAAGGTCAGTTTCTCCTCCAGCACTAAGGGTTCCCAAGCGCCCTTATCCTCAAGCCGTACCAATTGGCTAATTTTGTTTAACACTGCAGAATAACGCCCGTCATTCATAGGGAATTCTACCATCGGAACTTCTACAATAGAGGCTTCTTCGGCCGATGGCGTTTTATTGGCTGTCGTCGCAATAAAACGCCAGTAGGCAAAGACTTGCCCTTGCATCCGCTGCAGCTCTGTATCTTGCTGTGCTTGGGATATGCCCACTTGAGCGGGATCGAATAAAACCGTCTGCCACTCGGAGAGCGTACGATAATTAGCACTAAATACTGGGCTAACCCCCGCCAAATCCAACAATAATGTCTGCTCGACTAATAGTGGGTATTGCTGCAACGGATTAACCACTAAGCGTCTTTCCTGGGAAGTCGGCTCGACCATCACTTCGGTAGCGATATGGCTGTAAACTGACGGATGAATGAAGAACAAAAATAAACACACTATATGCGGCACTATATCTCTAAACTGCAAAGATGGCGCGAGTTTACACGACGTTAATCCATTCACAGGCATCATATACATCTCCCTGTTGATACATGACATTAATGCCACTCACCCTATCACTATAGTCAAACTATTCGCCAGAATCGGGATTTTAGCAGATCAATTGAATAGATAAAAAAATGCCACCCTATCGGTGGCATTTAGTCTGGATTAAACACAAGCTTGATCAAATCTAGGCTTGCCGCACGACATCAACTCAATGCTAACCTCAGCGTTAGCAGAAAGACACTAAATCTTCTGCCACAAACTGCTCCGGCAATTTCTGCAAACTGCGTAGCATGAGTGGATTGGCCAATATCAACGCCATTTCTTGGCGATTGAATAGGGCCAATGCACTTTGCTGACATTGAGCCTCATGCACTTTCACATGCACAATGGCCTCAACGGGCTCAATCGGCGTCCCCGCAGCACGTAGAGGCTGTTTGTCCACCATGGCTAAGTGCAATTCCATCAAAGCAGGATCTTTTAACAGCTGCGCTAATGTCCAAGGCTGTGAAATATGTTCCTGATAAGCCGCTCTGGCGTCTTGTGCCTGTAAACAAATCGCCGCAGGACTGCGTTCCTCTGGCGTCGCGAGGATCCCCGCACGCTTAAAGACTTCACCAATCTTTATCGAGCCTGTCCACGCCGAAATCGGCACCGCAAACCATAAACCAATCAGTGCAGGGCTCATCCAAGCTAATAAGGTTAACGAGTCCAAAATGGCCGCATAACCTAACATCACCCCGGCCAGCATATGCCAACGATGGCGATAAATCAGCGTAAGCCAAGGCATACTGCCATCATCACGGCGCTGTGGCGACCAACCGCTATCCCGCCCCATCAGAATCGACATCACGGCACCACAATGGATAAACATCATGATAGGTGCGATTAACGCCGAGAGTATGACCTCAAAAATCACACTTAAGATGGCTTTAATGCGACCACCCACACTACGGGCAAATGCGCCATCCTTCAGTAATAGCAGAACGCCAAAAATCTTCGGCCCAAACAATACCCCCATAGTAATGTAGAACAATCTCAATGCCCTATCCGAGTCCATGATAGGCCATGTAGGGAACAACGAGAATTGATCGGTAAAATACTCAGGCCGGATAAAATGCGCCTGCAGGGCGAGCATTAAGCCCGTTAAAATCAATAGCAACCAGAAGGGTGAAGATAAATACGCCATAATGCCCGTCATTAAATGAAGACGGCTCACCCAGTGTAATCCCTTAGTCGGTAAGATACGCGAATGCTGTAAATTGCCTTGGCACCAACGGCGATCACGTACCGCTAGATCGATAATCGATGGTGGACATTCTTCGTATGACCCTGGTAAATCATAGGCAATCACCACACTCCATCCCGCGCGGCGTATCAATGCCGCCTCGACGAAGTCATGGCTCATAATATGTCCCCCAAAAGGCGGTTTACCCTTCAGGTTAGGTAATCCGGCCGCGCTCATAAACGCCTCGGTACGGATAATGGCATTATGTCCCCAGAAGTTACCCTCTTTTTGCACCCACCAACCTAATCCAGTGCCAATGACAGGGCCATAAATACGCGCCGCAAACTGCTGCAGACGCGCCATTAAGGTCGTGCCATTAATCAATGAAGGAATGGTTTGGATAAGCCCTGCATCGGGATCGGCCTGCATACGCTGGGCCAGCCCAGTAATGGTTGAGGACTCCATTAGGCTGTCCGCATCGAGCACTAATAAGTGATCGTAACGCGACCCCCAACGACGGCAGAAATCCGCCACGTTACCCGCTTTACGTGCCACGTTCTTACGGCGACGGCGATAATACACACGGGAATGCTTATGGGTTTCCTGGCGCAGCACCAAAAATGCCTGTTCTTCTAACAGGGCAATTTCGGGATCGGTAGTATCACTTAAGATAAACCAATCGAAGGCATGGCCATGACCCGTTTGGGACAACGCCTCAGCCATCACTGACACCGCAGAGAATACCCGATCGGGAGACTCGTTATAGGTCGGCATTAAAATCGCAGTACGAGTATGTAACTCAGTGACCTCAAGCTGTTTAGCCTTAGGTTTTCGCATTAGGATTAAAAAACCTGCAATACCGCTACAGAAGGCTAATGCGATCCAGCAGAAGTTGATTGCAAATAACACCAACATTAAGTATTCCAGCGGGGTGATCCCCCCAATACTGAATACTGCGCCCATTTCATAGATAGCAAAGGCAGAAAGCAGTAACGCACCGCCCACGACAAAAAAGCGCCTAGAGGACTTTGAACGCACACCGTTAGCCACAGTACTTCGACGCGGGAAACCCTCTGGCATTTGGCTTAAACTTTGGGGCTCCATAGCGCCAGGCCTTTCATTTGGCATGGCGCTGCCCCCCACGAGTACTTCAGCCTCGAGCAGCGAATTCTCGGAAACAGTCATATTTTATTGCTCCGTCATGGACCTTAAAGCGTCCAGCGATAGAGCCAGGTTTCAACCTGACGCGGTGTTGGGAACTTGAGTTCAGCACGTAATTCGATAAGGTCTTTATCTTCAGGCTCTAACTCAAACGCGAGGCGATAGCCGTTATTAGCAGCATTGCGAGCGATAACTACGTTAGAGATCACGCCGCCAGAGGCTTCCACCTTCGCAAGAGGTAACTCATCTGGCATAGCACCGTTGACATGATAATCCACAACAAATAATCGTCTTGGGGTCGCTTTAGCGATGTCGGCACGACCACTCGCAGTACGGCTCACCACAACAGCATGGGGTTTGCCAACGGGCTCTTCGCCCCAGCTCATGCGGTAAGCAAAGTGATATTCGCTTCCGGCAGGAATAGGCTGACGCGGTTTCCAGAAGCTGACGATATTATCATGAATTTCTGATTCTGTTGGAATTTCAGTGAGTACTACCGCACCTTGCCCCCAATTCCCCAAAGGTTCGATCCACAAACTTGGACGACGCTCATAGTGGGCTTCTAAGTCCTGATAAGAGGAATAGCTACGCTCACGTTGGATCAAACCAAAGCCTTGGGGCGAGTTGTCGGCAAAGGCACTCACCTGTAATTGGCGAGGATTTGCCAGTGGGCGCCACAGATGTTCACCGCGGCCATTAAACATCAACAAACCGTCCGAGTCATGCACCTCTGGTCTAAAATCATCGGTATCGTGACGACCATTCAATGAATGTAAGAACATGCTAGTACTAGGCGCTAGACCGACTTTGCTTAACTCAACCCGCGGGAACAGCGTTGCTTCGACGTCGATTTGCGTATTATCGCCAGGACGCACGGAGAAACGGTAAGCCCCAGCCACACTTGGACTATCTAAAAGCGCATGGACAACAACCAAGTTGCTATCGTAATGGGGACGTTCTACCCAGAATGCACGGAAAATTGGAAATTCTTCCCCTTCTGGATCGGCCGTTTTCAATGCCAAACCCCGGGCCGAAAGACCATAGGCATTTCCTTTACCCAAAGCGCGGAAATAACTCGCCCCTTGGAACACCATCAACTCATCAAAAACACCATTAGTATTTAATTGGTTATGGATACGAAAACCAGAATAGCCAATGTCGTCATTTGGTAAGGCTTGGGTAATTACTTCACCGGCAGTGAAATACTTAGGCTCATAGGCTAAGTGAGTCGCTTGATTGCCTTCAACAATGGCAATTTCAATCAAATCTTGAAAATAAAATCCACGGTGAAACATCTGCATTTGAAACGGCAAACCTTGATCACGCCAAATAGACGCAATCGGGTTGAATCGAATGTCTCGATACTCATCGTAGGTCAGCTTAGCAAGGCCTGCCGGTAAGGGATCTTTCAGGGTCGAATAGGGCTTCGCCGCTAATTTTCGAGCAAGTTTCACCACGTAATCACCGTCGAAAGTGCCCGTTTTAGTGAATCTCACTTGATTTTTAGTCGCAGGCTGAGTCGCCACTTTGGGTGGCGGTGTCGTGACAGGTTTGTTCTCAGCAGGTTTTGTCTCTTCAGCAACCACAGTGCCAGACAGAGCAAAAGCTACGCCTAGCGCCAGTGAGCACAGAAGTGACGAATAAGGTTTGGACGATTGGCAACGCAACAAGCTAACCATAGGATAGGTAACCTAAAAATAAACTAAGAAATCAATGTTTTTTTTGTATACAGTGAAATTTTTTCACCTCTGTTTTTGGGCGAAAAAAAACATGCTGTTACATCTCGCGAAAGATATCAGAAGGAGAAAAAAACTCATAAATAAAGATGCAGTTAACTCCTTTTGAACAATACTATTTAGTAATATAGTTATAGTAATAAAGAATAACAAGTGAGTTTTAACATACCAGTTGGATCTTTAACAGCTACAACCGCGGCTAATATGCAGCCAAGATCTCAATATAGGCATAAAATCAATCCCTTTAGCAAATGGATTGCTGCCAATAATCTTAGGTGATGAACACAAAATCGCGAGGGAATTTAGCGGATAAATTGAGTTTTTTTGGTGAGATCAACTGCACCGACTCCGACTGCCAAAGGAGGAAGTCAAATACCGCTTGATCCCGTCCTTATCAAACCGCTGCAACAGTGCTCACAAATACCTAAATACGCGGAATAAGAGTAAGTACGGGAAATACTGTGAACCATGATTACTGCGGCAGAAAAATAGAGACAGTTAATCCCCCTTGCTGGCGAGGCTGAAGCTGTAAGCGCCCTTGATGTAACTCAATAATGTGGTGGCAGATGGAAAGCCCAAGTCCTGCACCGACGCCTTCATTTTCATTCACACGATAAAAACGCTCGGTAGCACTGGCAATCTGTTCAGGTGTCATCCCCTGCCCTCGATCGCTAATACAAATCTCCACGCCCGCGGCAACTGAGTGGGCCGACAGTTGAATTTCAGATTCTATTGGACTGTATTTACAGGCATTTTCGATAATATTTTTCAGCACTAGCAGCAAATAAAATCGATCACACTTTACATGAAAATCGGAATCTATATTGATATCCCATTGATAATCGGTGATTTGAGGCATTAACTGATTCAGTGCATCTTCCACCATAGGTAAGAGTGCATGGGATTGCACATTCAGTTCAGCGATAGAATCTACCCGCGCCAAAACCAATAGCTGTTCAACGGTATGGCTCATATGCACTACGCCCGCATCAATCGCAGCCAAGTGAATACTCAGCTGCGGATCGTCTCCCACTAATGTCTCTAAACCATGTTGATGTAACTTAATCACCGACAGTGGGGTTTTCAGTTCATGGGCCGCATCGGCGCTAAAACGTCGCTCCCGGGCAATAAAGCGCGCAATACTGGTGATATATTGGTTAAGTGCCCGGCGCACAGGCACTAATTCCTTTGGGAGTGGCATAGTTAACGGCGTCAGATCGTTTGGCGTTCTCTGGATCAATTCCCGCTCAAACACTTTCAGTGGTCGAAAGAGGATATAAAACAACAGGCTCACTATGATGAGGGTCAGTGGTACCACAATTAATGGCACGACGACGGCATTATGCATTATCTGTGACACTAATTCTTGGCGCACGTCATCCTGCTGGGCGGTAACAATCCACACCCGATTTTTAGTCGAAAAAAAGCTAAAGACATGCCAAAGCTCCCCTTCAAACACTTTTTTATAGTAGCCCTGCACCAGCTCAGTGATCGGCTGGCGGCCAATATTATCGGATAAGACTATGGCTTGCCCCGCCTCACTCCAGATCTGAAAAGCGAGTTTATGCTCATAGGCGAGTTTCAATGCATCGGCTTTCTCGGCGAAGGTGCTCACTTGGCTATCGGGCACATGCAGAATTTGCGGCCCAAGGTTCGGTTTCGAACGGTCGGCCTCATTCTGATAAAAAAGTTCAAGTATTTTAGCCGTTTGTAACATCTGCGCATCGAATAGCTCTTCAACTTGATGCCTAGAGTCCCGGGTACTGAGCCAGCTAGAAATGCCGACCGACACAGAGATCCCCGAGAGCATCAGCAAAGTGAGCAATAAACGTAATGAGTACAAGTCCAGACCCTTTAATCGATTCAATCAAATATCCCCGTCGTTTCGGTATGTTACTGAATACCGAGAAACGCAGAGTTTGTCACTCAAATCCTTGGGTTAATTTAGTCGAGCATAAGACTAATTCAACTCAATCAAGGTATAACCTATACCGCGCACTGTCTTAATCAAATCGTTTGCGAGCTTTTTACGCAGGTGATGGATATGGACTTCTATCGAATTACTGCCCACTTCGTCCCAACCGTAGGTCAGTTGCTCCAACTGGCTGCGGGTCAATACGCGCCCAGCTGACTGGGCAAGCTCAAGCAACAACTGGAATTCACGCCTTGACAGCAGGACACACTGATCGCGAAAGGTGACTTCACGGGTGGATAAATCGATGCAAAGTGCGCCAATAATCAAGCTATTATGATCCAAACCATGCTGGCGCCTAACGATGGCGCGAATGCGCGCGGCCAACTCGCGCACATCGAAGGGTTTGCCAAGGTAATCATCGGCACCTATGTCTAAACACTCGAGCTTAGTATCAAAATCGGTATTGGCGGTCAGCACTATGGTCGGAATTGAGATCCCCTGTTGGCGCCAGATCTTGAGTAGCTCTTTACCATTACCATCGGGCAGGCCTAGATCTAGCACTATGGCACTAAAGCTTTCATTTTTGATGCCCACTAATGCCTGTTGATAGCTGCTTAAGTGATCCACCTGCATGTCAAGCTTAGCGAGGCTCAAACAAATGCCCTGGGCCAGCAACTCATTGTCTTCCACTAACATAATACGCATTAATGATGCCTTATCGAAAAATACTATATTGAACAGACTGTTGCTCTAAAAATATCTCGGCATTTATCCCCTGCAACATGGCCATAGTGGCGAGCATACCCGCAGTGACACAATTGGGCCCAAGCACAGTCACCGAGCGCGGTGCACCGACCACAGGATAACCAGTACGTGGATCGACAATATGGCCATAACGCTGGCCATCGACCTCAATAAAACGCCGAGTGTCGCCGCTCGTCGCTAACGCGCCCTGACTAATGGCAAGCACCTTAGCCGCATGGTCAAGGTGCTGTGGATCTTCTATTCCCACCTGCCACGGCGTTGACTTGGCGATGGGACAAGCAATATCGCCCCCAAAATTCACTAATACCGAGAGCCCTGGATAACGATCCGCTAGATGATAGGCAACACTATCGACAGCATATTCCTTTGCAATGCCACCAAAATCGAGCTGCATTCCGGCGGGCATAGTTAACCCATGGGAATTAAATCCGATACGTTCAAACCCCACTAGATCTTTAGCGCGGATAATATCTTGATGTGCGGGGAGTGTGGCATTGGGATCAAAACGCCAAAGCTGCATCAAAGGGCCTGCCGAAATATCAAACAGCCCTTCACTCAACTCAAAGCATTGTTTTGCAAAGGATAGCAGCTGCCAAGTTTCTTCATCTATCGCTTGCCTCAGGCCTTGAGCCTGGTTCAATTGCCATAGATAATTGTTGGTGATGAAACGGCTGTATTTTTGTTCTATTCGCCGTACCTCAGTGACCGCCATCTCGAGCATTTTATCGGCAATGTGTGGCTCATCGGTGGCGATAAGGAGCTCGCAGGGACTCGCCATAGCACGAAACTCACCGACATAACCCCATTCGCGGTGTGACAAAGTATAAGGCACAGCCACAGGGGACGATGTCATTAACATGTAATCACCTCTTCAGATTGACCACTCTATCTTTCACTCTGGCAATCATATCACTCAGCGAATAACTTAAGTATGGTGCGAATAGGGATAGCTTAACCGCCATTAAGCTATCCTCAATGCCTACAGCCAACATAGTGAGCAAATTAAAAAGAATAACTAAATTGGGCGGTTATCGCTTTTTGAGTCGGGAAGAGATCATAGTTTTGCAGCTCCCCAGGGATAGCCGTACCATTGTTTTTGGGGTCCTGTTGATAGTATTCCAAACGGTAGGACATTTCGTGCCCACCGGCTAAACGATGCCCAAACTTCACGCCAAGAGTGTATGCGCTCATATCGCCAATACGATAATCGGCACTGGCAAACTCGGGCATGGGGGTATCGGCCATCAAGAAGGGCTGATAAAAGTCCACCGCGCTTTGCTGGTAATAACGTAAATGCAGTTGACCGTAGAAGCTGCCGCTAAAGTAATAACGGTAATGGGTCTCTAGGGTATGTGAGGTTAAATCCCAGTCATCGGTATTGTAGCGATAAGAGAAATCCACGACGCCCGAGTCTAAGGCACCTTTAGTCATCACATAAAAACTGTGCTTTAAACGGGAATCGGGACGGTTCTCGTAGACGATATCCTGAGTCAATCCGTTGTTATCGACCACACTGAGGACTTTGTAGGGATCGGTTAAATAGCCGTTAACACTGGATAAACCATAATTGGCCTGCAACAGCCAACGTTGATTTAGCACTTGAGTGATGCCCAACATAATATCGGCGGTCTGCTTATCATCGCTGCCGCTTTGACGGGTTGCATCAAATGCGGTGCGATAGGCTTCTTCTGTGGCGAAGTCATCGCGAATGGCCATTGAGGATAAACTCACAGGGCGCCCACCAACAGGATCGACCACATCAAAACTATAGGCCGTACCGAGAAATAACGTCGTATTGTCCTTATTGAAACCACGCTCAATACTGGCATTAAGCCCCATGGACATATAGTCAAATTCCTTTGAACCATACACACCAGCATTGACTTTCCAATCTGGGTTTAACACTTGGGTCCAGTTCACATTGCCTTGCACCCGGGTATCATGGAAAGTGTCATCGAGCGGCGTATCGCCCGCTGCCACTGTATATTGGCCATTGCCCGATGGACGGGTAAAAGTTTGGCTCGAACTCTGTGCAACAGCACCCGATGCCGAGGCACCGGTTAAACTGTCTACAACGAGTTTAAGATCCAGCACACTGTCATCGCCAAAGGCTTTTTGTGCCGTACCTATGGCCTCAATGGCCTGTACTCTATCCTGCTCACCGTAGTACATCAGCGCCGCATCGACTTTCCAATCGTCGACTTTTTTCGCTATTTCAGTGGCATGGCCACTGCTGGCAAACAAGCCGCAACTCGCTAAGGCTAAAGCGCCGGCGATCTGCTTAGACTGTATTACATTTATTTGATTGTTATTTTTAGCCATAGCTGACAACACCTGTAGGTCACTTATCTCTATGCAATACCGCGGGATTTCGCCCCTGATCTCGTCACATCTGTTTATTACATCTAAGGGCAAATCACACCAACGGAGCGTTTAGTTACAACCACAACCACCACCGGCGAAGGCTCGGCCACCGCTACTGCCTTCTTTGCTGAAATAGATATGATCATCGAGGGCCAGATCGAGTTTTTCACTGTCAAGTGCCATATCACTGCGAGCCAATTGGCCCTTCTCCCAAGGCTCAACACCTAAGCTTGAACAACCACTTAAGCCAACAATCAAGGCCACGGCGATAAAGAGAGGTTTTCCCATACATTACTCCTTCAATAGGCTGATAAGTTCTTGCTCATATTCGGCTTCATTATCGCTGTAAAAGCCGACATGACTGTTCACTAACTGTCCCTGACGATTGAACATAAAGCTGCTGGGCATCCCCATTAAATCAAAGCTGCGGGCGACATCGCCTTCGGGATTAAATCGCACCGTAAATTGGGCAGGAACTTGCGTTAAAAACTCATCGGCCAGGGCTTTGTCTGTATCGAGGTTAATGGCAACCACGGCTAAGCCTTGGTCCCCATACTTTTGCTGCATCGCATTCATCCAAGGGAAGGACTTACGGCAAGGGCCACACCAAGAGGCCCAAAAATCAACGTATACAACCTTGCCCTTAAATTCGCTCAACGGGGTCACTTGATTCTGTGCGTTAAACACTTGGTGATCGAGGGAGGGAGCGCCATGGGCTCCAACAGCCAGTAATGCTAATAACAACCATCGTTTTCTCATAGGAAATCCACCTTTCTGTGTTGAGTGTGAATCTATTAACCGAATCTTAAGGTTTTCTTAAACTGAAAAAAGAAAAGCTATGCTACCGCTAGTGGTTCTTCCACAGATATCAGTTGCTTACAAAATGAACTGCACCAGCATTTTGTTAAAAAATGGGACATTTTGTCCCATTAGAAAAAGCGAAATTAGATCTGGGTCGTGTTAATTAAATGTCAAAATCAGTTCTATCACATCTCTTAAAAATTCTTGATATACATCAAGAATCTTTACAGTCTGGCGGCCTAAACTGATAGCGTCAATTATGTAAACCCTTACCAATTTACATTTAAATAACAAAAAGGTTGACCCATGGACACACATGCAGCCCTATATGAACAGGGAAAGGCGCGCTTAGATGCACTGCGCCAATTCGCTCCCCGTCAACAACAATCATTGATTGAGAAAATGCAACAACACGGCATTAGCCGCCGTGATTTTATGAAATGGAGTGCGATGGTGACGGGCATGCTCGCATTACCACTGCCCTTCAGTAATTTAGTCGCAGAGGCAGCCGAATTAGCCGACCGAGTCCCCTTAATTTGGTTACATATGGCCGAATGTACAGGCTGCTCTGAATCCCTAGTACGCGCCGATACCCCCAACTTAGATTCATTAATCTTCGACCATATTTCCTTGGAATATCACGAAACCTTAATGGCAGCTGCGGGTTGGCAAGCGGAAGAAAACCTCGAGCACGCATTAGAAACCTACAAGGGCCGTTATCTATTGGCCGTTGAAGGAGCGATTCCGACCGCCAATAACGGCAGTTTCTTGACCGTAGGCTGTAAAGGCCACACAGGTTTAGAAATTATCAAACATGCCGCCGATGGTGCCGCAGCCATTATCTCCGTAGGTACCTGCGCCTCCTTCGGTGGAGTACAGGCCGCCTACCCTAACCCCACAGGGGCTAAGGGCGTACACGAAGTGGTCAGTAAGCCCGTGATTAACTTAGGCGGTTGCCCACCGAGTGAAAAGAATATCGTCGGTACCCTGATGTACTTCATCATGTTCGGCAAATTACCTGCGCTGGATATGTTTAATAGACCTAAATGGGCCTACGGCGCACGGGTACACGATAACTGTGAACGCCGCGGCCGCTTCGATGCCGGTGAATTCGTTGAAGAATTTGGCGATCACGGCGCAAAAGAAGGCTACTGCCTCTATAAAGTGGGTTGTAAAGGACCTTACACCTATAACAACTGTCCGACGGAGCGCTTTAACCATCACACAAGCTGGCCAGTGTTAGCGGGCCACGGCTGTATGGGCTGCTCAGAGCCTAACTTCTGGGATGATATGGCCGACTTTGAAAAACCCCTTGGCCGTCAACTCCTCCATGGATTGGATGCTACCGCAGACACTGTTGGTGCGGTGATTTTAGGCGCGACTGTCGTGGGTATTGGAGCCCATGCCGTTGCCAGTATTTTTGCCAAGCCGCTGGAGGAATAACCCATGAGCAAGCGCGTTGTTATCGACCCTATCACACGTATCGAGGGTCACTTACGTATCGAAGTTGAAGTTGATGAAAATAACGTCATCAACAAGGCTTGGTCATCTTCTACTCTTTGGCGCGGTATCGAAGTCATCCTCAAGGGTCGTACCCCTATGGATGTCGGCCTGATTGTGCAGCGGATCTGCGGTGTCTGTACCTATTCCCACTACCGCTGTGGAACTGAGGCGGTTGAGAATGCCCTAGGTATTCAAATCCCTTTGAACGCTAAATATTTACGTTCATTGATGCAAACATCCTTATACATGCATGACCATATAGTGCATTTCTACCATCTACATGGCTTAGATTGGGTGGATGTAGTATCAGCACTGAGTGCCGATCCAGCTAAAGCCGCACAAGTGGCACTTAAGTATACGGATAAACCTATCGCCGCCGGTGAAGGTGAATTACGAGCGGTGCAAGAAAGAGTCAAAGGCTTTGTCGAAACCGGTAAACTGGGGCCATTTGCCAATGCCTATTGGGGCAATGGTACCTATAAATTTACCCCAGAACAAAACCTTATCGCCCTATCACACTACCTAAAAGCCCTAGAGGTTCAACGGGTTGCGGCAGAAATGCTGGCCATTTTTGGTGGTAAACAACCGCATCCACAATCCTTAGTCGTCGGAGGTGTCACCTCGGTGCGTGACATGTTAAGCCCCGCTCGCCTGCAGGAATGGAAGCAAAAACACGCGACCGTGACTGACTTTATCCTGCGCGCCTATCAAGCCGATATCGTGATGGCGGCGGAAGCCTTTGGCACTGAGCCTAGCGTGCTTGGCGGTGTGAATGTGAAAAACTTCATGGCGGCCGATGATTTTGTATTAGCCAATGGCGAATATATGTTCAACCAAGGTGTGATCATGAATGGCGACCTTGCCGGAGTCAGCGATGTTAATCCTGAACTTATCGCCGAAGACGTCAGCCATGCCTGGTATACCGCCGATGCACCGCAGCACCCCTACGATGGTACGACGATCCCGAACTACACAGGTTTTATTGAACGCGATACCGTCTACGGCAAACTGCCAACCTTAGATGGTGACGGTAAATACTCTTGGGTTAAATCCCCCCGCTACCAAGGTGAACCCGTCGAAGTGGGCCCATTAGCCTGCCTATTGGTGAGTTATGCCCGCGGTAATAAAGTGGTCGTGGACTCGGTGAACGCCCTGCTCGCCCGCACGGGTTTACCCGTTGAAGCCCTGTTTACCACCTTAGGCCGCACCGCAGCGCGGATGCTACAGACAGTTATCGTCGCCCAGGAAGGGTTAAGAACCTTCGATGCACTGCTGACAAATATTCAGTCCGATGAAGCAACCTATGTGAAGCCGGATATAGACCCAAGCAAAGAGTATGTCGGCCACGCCATGATCGAGGCGCCGCGCGGCATGTTAAGCCACTGGATCCGCATTAAGAATGGGGTCATTGAAAACTACCAAGCTGTTGTACCTACAACCTGGAACGCAGGCCCTGTGGATGCCAACGGTAAGATAGGCCCCTATGAAGCGTCACTGATTGGCTTAAAACTGGAAGATCCAACCAAACCCCTTGAGGTGATACGTATTATTCACTCATTCGACCCTTGTATGGCGTGTTCAGTACACGTGATGGACTATAAAGGTCAAGCATTGAGCGAGTTCCGTGTCAGTCCCAATGGTCAATAATCGAGGGAGGGAACGCAAAATGAACCATTCTGCAACCCGCATTCGGACACTGATTTTTAGTCCGGCAATACGGATTTTCCACTGGTTACGGGCACTATCGATTCTCGTGCTTGTCGTCACTGGCTTCTATATTGCTTGGCCGTTTCTTGTGGCGCCCGAGAGCACAGATGTGCTGGTACAAGGCTGGATACGTTTTGCCCATTTGATTTGCGGTTTTATCTTAACCGCAATCACCTTGGCGAGATTCTACCTGTATTTTTTCAGTCGCAGTGATATTGAGCGGCGCTCATTTCGCGATGTGATGAGTGTGAAAAGCTGGATCACGCAACTGAAATCCTACATTTGGATGGGACACTTACATAAAGCGGGTGTTTATGGACCGCTGCAATTTGTGACTTATGTAGCAATCTCACTAGTCGCTCTCGTGATATGTATAACGGGTCTAGTGCTGTATGCCAATGTGTACCACCAAGGTTTAGGTGGCATGCTTTGGAGCAGCGCAGCTTGGATTACAGCACAAATGGGTGGTCTGGCACAGGTTAGGATTTGGCACCACTACCTCACTTGGGCATTTGTTATCTTTGTGGTTATCCACGTCTATATGGCGGTTTGGTCAGGGATACGCTTCAAACATAACTCAGTCGACTCAATTGTCTCTGGCTACGACTACCCGAAGCCAGACTCACATCACTAGGAGTCCAATGAAGATATTGCTGCTTGGTATTGGCAATGTCCTGTACGCCGATGAAGGCATCGGCGTACATTTTGTCAATTACATCGCTGATAATTATCAGTTTACCCATGAGTCCCACCAGCTCGAGTTGCTCGATGGCGGCACCTTGGCCCAGGGACTCATTCCGATTATTTGCCAATACGATTATTTAATCGTGGTTGATACTGTCAATGCCAATGGCGTCGAGCCCGGTGAAGTGTACTTCTTCGATTTTGACAAGGCACCACGGGAAATCGACTGGCAAGGCAGCGCCCACGAAGTCGAAATGCTGCAAACCCTCAATATGATGGAAATGGTTGGCGATAGACCTCAAACCTTTGTGCTAGGCGTCACCCCAACCGTGCTCGAACCTATGGTGCTCGGCCTGACCCCTAAAGTCGCCGCCGCAGTCCCCTTAATGGAAAAAACCTTGTTGTCCCACTTAGCTTCCCTTGGATTCACGGCGACACGCATTGCCGAACACAGTATCGACTCACTGATCCCAAATTCTTATAAACGTGGCGTCACTATTGGTGAAAGTATATAGATGAAAAACATCAGATTTGATTTTACCTGCTCGCGTCAGGTGCCTTTGTATACGCATTTATGTAATCAATACCTAAATTACGATGCGCTGAATATCACTATAGGTTCTGAGGCACTGCACCATCTTTGCCCAGAAGATTTAGGGCCAATAACCTATTTTATTGAAGCCAAGGGCGAACAGGCACAACTCGAACAGTTAGCCGATGCCATTGCCGCTGACTTTTTGATTTCCACTTGGCTGATTGATTCTGGCATCAAAGTCATCGACGAGCCTCAAGGCAGCAAAACCTTACTGCCCTATTCGCAATCCGCAGCCAATCCAGCTATAGCGCCTTTTTGCCAGCAATGTTACCCGTTAATTGGCGATAATCAGTCGGCCAAATTTGGCGCTCTAGATTTAGTCTGCCCCTGTTGCCATGGCGAAATGCAATTAACCCCAGCGCAAAAGGCTTTAACCTTATTAGATATTAAAGCCATGGCGCAGGGTTTGCTTTCACAAGATTTAGCTAACCAAGGCCCACTGACATTAGCGGCCGCCGATAATCTGCAACTGAGCCTGACTCCGTTTGAGCAGCCCTTAGGCGAGCGGCCACAACTGTTAATCTGTAATCCCAATACCCTAAACGCCCATTTTTGCCTGAATGATGCCCAAGTGCTCGCGCTTTCCAGTATTGAAAAACCGCTTATCTGCGCCAGGCCAACACAGGAACACGATAAACTCAGCGCGCCGCTGTACGACATTTGTTTTGCCTACAGCCGGGTGATCTTAGTGCTCGCCGAGGTATTGCGGCAAAAAGGGGTCGATTGGGTTTATATTCAAGGCCAGCATAATAGGCCGAAACTCGCGTGGGTCGATGGGGCTTGGGCACAGTTAACGAGCCATGATTTACCCGCAATCGCCAAGCAATTCACCGCCCCTGAGCCACTCAGGGATGAGATCTCATTTTTAGGATTTAAGGCCCAATGGCAAGCTATAAAAAAATCACGTTCACACCAAGGTACACTCACAGTTCACCTTGACTCTTCGGCGAAGGGCGAAACAGGCATTGAACCGCTCGCAAGCGCAGAAGATCACAGCATCACAGATGCCGCCTTATTCGCCACCTTGTTAAATGGCAAGTTCACCACACAAAAACAAGCAAAAAACGCCGCAGTGATCTACCTAAGCCATAGCCATCCCAGCCAAATTGTCACCTGCGATAATAAAGGCGATACCGAACTCTTCTTCGCCCTGCCCACGTTGCCCGATAATGGTTACGAAATCTTCCATCAACTGGATAGCAGCCCGCAAAAAGCCGTAGCGCAAAAGTTTAAGAGCTTGTTCCCCGAAGACTATTTAAAACTCTTAAGCCTAAAACTCCATGGCAGACGCGACAACTTACAAAGTTTGTGGGCCATAGCCGCCATTTTGATTGGGCTTAATAAGCACGAAGAAACCCAAAGTCAAGCAAGCTTAAGCGATGCATTGATAGCGGCCGCCATGCGCTACCACGGCGCCAATGCCCCACGCATCGACTATCCACTCACTAAGGGTGAAGCTCACCGCAGCCTTAACTGGTGTAAAACCCTAGGCACAGTGTTAAGTTTTCGGGTCGCGGGTAATGAAGATCCAAGCCAGCTCGCCTTCGCCATGCAGGACTCTCTTGCCGACTACCTCGCTAACTGGCTAGAGCATATCGATTTAAATATCGGCGTACACAATATCGCCCTCGCGGGTAATGACTTAGACAATGAAACCCTGTGTAGACGTATCAGCTTACGCTTAGGCAAAAACTTCCCATTGGTGGTCAATCGCAGCCTAGACTTAGACGGCGATAACTTAGCCGTAGGTGCGCTCTATGTTAAGCAGCGTAAACTCAATGAACAAGCTTAAGCGGCCCCAGAAATGTCTTATATAACCCTATAGATAACATAGGCAAAGCGAGAATTGAGAGTAGAAGATCTTGCCCATAGTACAGCGAGCGCCCGCTGTAAACTCCAGATCACCGGCATAGTGCAAGGGGTGGGATTTCGCCCCTTCGTCTATCGCTATGCCAAGGCGTATCGACTCACAGGCACAGTGCTCAATAATGCCAACGGCGTGACCATAGAACTGCAAGGTAGCGAAAGCGATCTGCAGGCATTTATAACGACCTTAACAAACACACCGCCGCCACTGGCACGAATTGATAATGTTATCCACACATCACTGCCCCTAGTCCGAGGCGAAACTGGTTTTGACATCATTCAAAGCGATGCCAGCGGGCAGGATAATCTCACTGCGCAGGTGGCCGTTTCGGCGGATAAAAGCACCTGCCAAGAGTGTTTAGCGGATATGCATAATCCAAAGAATCGCCACTTTGGGTATGCCTTTACCAACTGCACCAACTGCGGCCCAAGATACACTATCATCAATGCCTTACCCTATGATCGCCACAATACCTCAATGGCGAACTTTAAGATGTGCCCTGAATGCGCTAAGGCCTATCATGATCCACTGGATCGCCGCTATCACGCCCAGCCCGTCAGTTGCCCAGTCTGTGGCCCCAGACTCAGTTTAAAAACGCCCCAAGGCCAATGTATTCAAACAAAATGCATTCGAGACGAGGACATTAGGCCGAAGGGCACAGACTTAAGTACCGATATTGCGGTGCTTCAAGCCGCAGCAACTAGGCTAAACCAAGGACAAATTTTAGCGATCAAGGGCCTAGGTGGATTTCACTTAGTCTGCGATGCCAGAAACACCCAAGCCGTCAACACACTGCGCCAGCGCAAACAGCGCCAAGCTAAGCCACTGGCGGTGATTATGGCCGATATCGACATGGCCAAACGTTATGTCACAGGCTCAGACGCTGAATGGCAAGTGCTTAGCTCCCAGGAGCGTCCCATAGTGCTGATGAGTAGCCGAGCCGAGCATGATCTTAGCCTAGCAGTCGCCCCCAATCTGAATAAACTCGGGGTATTTTTGCCCTACACTCCACTGCACCATTTGCTGTTAAGTCTCTTCAAAGGCCCCTTGGTCGCCACCAGCGCCAATGTATCGGGGGAGCCGATTATCACGGATTGTGCTGAACTTATCAGCCACTTAAGCCATGTAGTGGATGCCATAGTCGACCATAACAGGCCCATTCTAAATGGTTGTGATGACAGTGTGGTGCAGGTTATAGAACCGCATTCATTACCGGCAGGGGTGCAGGTACTGCGTCTTGCCCGTGGCTACGCACCGCTCAGTTTCCCCTTGGATGCGCCACTCACGCGGTCATTCCTTGCCGTGGGGGCACAGCAAAAAAATGCCGTCGCCTTTGGTTTTGGCAGCAATGTGTTTTTAAGTCCCCACATTGGCGATCTGTTCAGCGTCAGCGCCGAGCACTATTTTGAACGCACCTTAGCCACCTTTGCCCGGCTGTATCAGTTTGCGCCAGAACTTATTATTCACGATAGACACCCAGATTATGCCCCCTCACGCTGGGCTGAAATGCAGGCAGACACCAAGCAAACCCCGTGTTTAGCGCTACAACACCACCATGCCCATGTGCTGAGTGTAATGGCAATAAACCAATATCGCGATCCCGTTTTGGGCTTTAGTTTCGATGGCACAGGCCTTGGGAACGATGGCAGTTTATGGGGCGGCGAAGTGCTATTAACGACGCTCGATACGGCCGAACGGCTGGCGCACTTTGAGCTCATAGCCCTGCTGGGCGGCGAGCAAGCGATTAAGCAACCCGTGAGGTTATTACTGGCATTATTGTTTGAGCAAATGAGCCTCGATGCTGTGATCGCGCTGAACTTACCTATTATCAATAGGTTAAATAAAAATACCTTAACGAACTTATATAAAATCTGGCAAAACGGTAATGCACTTAAAAGCTCATCGGCCGGAAGACTGTTCGATGCCCTCGCCTGCGCCTTAGGCTTAATCGAAACCACGCTGTTTGAAGGCCAAGCTGGCATGGCAATAGAGGCCGCGGCCAATCGCGCCGACGCCTTATCCCTCGAGACGATTAAGCTCAACTTACCGCTTAAGGCCGATCAGTGGTGTAGCAGTGATATGTTCAAGCAACTCGTTGAATTGATAACGGCGCAGCCACTCACAGACCATAGACGCTATGCTATCGCCCGCGCCTTCCTGCACACATTAGGCGATTCACTCTGTGACTATGCCGCTAAGTACAAACAGCTGCCTACCGTGCTCTGCGGTGGTGTATTTCAAAATAAATACCTACTGGAATACTGCATAAGCAAACTAAACACCCAAGGTAACAAGGTATTATCCAGTAAATACATCCCAATCAATGACGGCGGTATTGCCCTTGGGCAACTCTGGTATGGAATACATCAAACTCGCTGAATGGCCTTGATATTCATCCTGCATTTTATCTCTATAAACCTGACGAACATCAAAGAATCATGGCCGGATTTGTATCACACTTAACATTAGCTTAACCAAATAAACGCTCGGTTTTCAACCTAAGCAATAACAGTGTCAGGTAACACAGGCCTCGACAAGGAGAGATAAATTATGTGTAAAGACTGCGGCTGCTCCCTTACCCGCCACGACCATGATCACCACGGCGCGCACGCACACGAGAATAGCCACCACCATGGCCATTCCCACCAAGAATTACACACCAATCCCCAGTTAAACGACAAAAAAACCTTATCTGTGATCCATAAAATTTTAGATAAGAACGATGTCGAGGCAGGCCACAACCGCGCCCATTTTGAGGCGCACAATATTACCGCCTTTAACTTAATGAGTAGCCCTGGCAGTGGCAAAACCACACTTTTAGAACATCTCAAAGAATATACAGAGCTCAGCTATGCGGTGATTGAGGGGGATTTAGAAACCTCCCGCGATGCCGACCGCTTAATCGCTAAAGGGATTAAGGCCTATCAAATTCAAACGGGCAGCGCCTGTCACCTCGACGCTTTTATGGTCCACGGCGCCCTGCACCATCTGCCCCTCGAAGGCCTAGATATCTGTTTTGTGGAAAACGTCGGTAACTTAGTCTGCCCTGCGAGCTACGATGTCGGCACCCATAAAAATATCGTGTTGCTGTCGGTGCCAGAAGGCGATGATAAGATTGAAAAATATCCGGTAATGTTCCGCCGCGCCGATGTAGTTTTTATCACTAAGTGCGATCTATTGCCCTACTTTGATTTCAAGCTTGACGAAGCCAAGACCCAGCTTAAAAAACTCAACCCAGCTACCCAAATCATTGAAGTCTCAATTAAAGATGGCGATTCAATGCGGGCCGTTGCCCAGTGGCTTAAGGACAATATCCGCCAAACATCTGTGGGAGAGCCGCAATAATGTGCTTATCCATTCCATCCCAAGTCGTGGCCATTGATGCCGAGCGTCAGAGTGTCACCGTCGATACCTTAGGGGTTCGCCGCGATGTCAGCAGCCATTTAATGACAGAACCCCTTGAAATTGGTGACTATGTGCTTATTCATATTGGCTTTGTGATGAACAAAATCGATAAAGAAGATGCCAAACAAAGCCTTGAGCTATACCAAGAAATAGTCACAAAGCTCGAAAGCGAAATGGTGCACTGATACTTAATAGTACCCTATGGATTAGGAAAGGCGTGCACCCAATAAAGTGCACCAAGGAAAGAGCATGCTCGAACTAAAACACCTCTATCAAGG
This sequence comes from Shewanella sp. KJ2020, assembly GCF_024197625.1. Classification (NCBI taxonomy): domain Bacteria; kingdom Pseudomonadati; phylum Pseudomonadota; class Gammaproteobacteria; order Alteromonadales; family Shewanellaceae; genus Shewanella; species Shewanella sp. KJ2020. The sequence continues at coordinate 142,369 of NZ_JAKUKD010000004.1, forward strand.
CTTTCGCGACCCCCAAACTATCGCGACTTTGGCCCAAGATATTCAACAAACGGCTAAATTGGTCAAAGGACAGATAAATATTATGGAGGTGTGTGGTGGCCACACCCACACCATCATGAAATACGGCCTGTTGGATTTACTGCCGGATAATATCGAGTTTATCCATGGCCCCGGTTGCCCTGTGTGCATTATGCCTAAAGAGCGCATCGACCAAGCGGCGGCATTAGCCTCCCAGGCCAATGTGATCTTAGTGACGCTAGGCGATATGATCCGCGTCCCCGGCTCTAAGGGTTCGCTTGCCAGTTTTAGGGCCCAGGGTTGTGATATACGGCCCATCTACGATCCCCTCGATACCTTAAAAACTGCCCGCGACAATCCCGATAAAACCGTGGTGTTTTTCGCCATAGGTTTTGAAACATCAACCCCAATGACAGCGATTTTGTTATTGCTTGCCGAGCAGCAGAAACTCGATAACTTATTCTTTCATATCAATCATGTATTAGTGCCGCCTGCAATGGATGCCGTGATGCACGACCCCAATGCTAGGGTCAATGCCTTTATCGGCCCCGCCCATGTCAGTGTGATCAGCGGCGCGAAAATTTACCGCCCCGCCGTTGAGCAGTACGGCACACCAGTGGTCGTAGCAGGCTTTGAACCCGTGGATGTGATGGAATCCATCCTGCGTATTGTGCGCCAAAAAGCCGCAGGCAAAGCCGAGCTTGATATCCAATACAGCCGCGCCGTATCGGAGGAGGGAAACCTCACCGCACAGGCCAAAGTCAATCAAGTCTTTCAAATCAGGCCCCAATTTCGCTGGCGCGGCCTAGGGCCTATCCCAAATTCAGCGCTGCAGATCAAGCCCGAATATGCCCATAGGGATGCCGAGCTGCGTTTTAAAGACTGTTTGCCCGTCAAAGAAATCGATGATCATAAGGCCTGCCAATGCGGCGATATTCTCCGCGGACTGGCAAAACCTAAGGATTGCAAAGTCTTCGGCCGTGGCTGCAATCCCGAAACCCCCCTAGGTAGCTGCATGGTTAGTTCCGAGGGAGCCTGCAATGCCTATTACCGCTATCAAGGCGTCGATATCAAGGAGCCACACCATGGCTGATTCCCCAAAAGATAAATCCATCCAACTCAGCCACGGCGGTGGCGGTAAAGAGATGAATAAACTGATCCGTGAGCTGTTTTTTGCCGAATTTGATAACCCTATTCTGCGCAGCGAGGAAGATGCCGCTAAGCTAGATCTCCACGGTTCAACCGCTTTTACCACAGATTCCTTTACTGTCTCACCGCTGTTTTTTGCCGGCGGCGATATTGGCAAGTTAGCGATTGCAGGCACTGTCAACGATCTCGCCATGATGGGGGCTGAACCTCAGTATTTAAGTTGCAGCGTGATCATAGAAGAAGGTTTTTCTATCAATGACTTAACGACGATCGTTCGCAGCATGGCCAAGGAGTTAGCCCACTGTGGTGCGCGGATTGTCTGCGGCGACACTAAAGTCGTCCCTAAGGGGTGTGCCGATGGCTTATTTATCAATACCTCAGGCATTGGTCGTATCTTGCGCCCCAATATTTCGGCGGCGAATGTCGCTTCGGGTGATGCCATTATTGTTTCCCGCGATATTGGCTGCCACGGCGCGGCCATTCTAATGGCCCGTGAAGGATTAACCTTAGAATCAAACCTTCAAAGTGATTGCGCGACGCTCTGGCCCGTGGTCGAGCAATTGATCGCCGCCAATATTCCCATCCATGCGATGCGTGATGCCACCCGTGGAGGCTTATCGGCTGTGCTCAACGAATGGGCAGTTGCATCTAATGTGGGCATCACAGTCAATGAGGCTAGCATTCCCGTCAGCGATGAAGTCAAAGGTCTGTGCGAACTCTATGGCTTTGAACCTATGGATTTAGCCAATGAAGGCACCTTTATCTTAGCCGTCCCAAGCGACATCGCCTTAGGTGCCTTAGAAATCATGCAACGCTTTGGCCGCTGTGAGAATGCAGCCATTATTGGCACTGTGGAGGACAAATTAGCGGGGAAAGTGGTGTTAAAAACCCCTTGGAATACCACTCGCTACCTCGACCTACCCCAGGGTGAATTGCTGCCAAGGATTTGTTAATGCACGAATATTCTATTGTCAGTGCCTTGATTGAACAATGCGAGCAACATGCAAGGGCCAATCAAGCCAACAAAATCACCCGCGTAGAGATTAAACTTGGGGTCATGAGCGGGGTTGAGCCGTCACTGTTACAAACCGCCTTCGATACCTTTAAACTCGATGGCATATGCAGGGACGCTGTGCTCAATATGCAAATTCAGCCCTTAGTGATACTTTGCCAAGACTGCCAGAGCGAGTCCGTGCTGAGTGAGCGCACCGTCGTTTGCCCTGCATGTCAAAGCTATCGCACTCGGGTGCTCGACGGCGAAGATATGCTACTGATGCAACTTGAAATGGAACAAGAAGAGGATTAATCATTCGCTACCTAGATTGCTAACGAAAGCTGACTAACAGCAGTGCTATCGATAAAGCACGCTCTCCTTAAAAACGCGCCTCAAATAAGAAAACTCCTCAAAACAAAAATGGCTTTGAGCACTCAGTGTTCAAAGCCATCTGTATTCAATGCCATTCACGTTCAAAGCCATTTTAAGCCACAATCAGCGGGCTAGCTCATCATCTAACGGTAGATAGAGGTTTCACCCTCTGGGCGCGTCTTGAGAACGCGTAGAAACCACATATACTGCTCTGGGTAAGCTAAGATAACTTGCTCAACCACTTTGTTCAGTGCCAACGCCTCGTTTTCTTTACCCACCATATCTTCCGGCGCAACCGCCGCCATCACAGTGAGATCAAATTGCCGTGTCCCTTGGTTGTAACCAATCTTCACCGGCAGCACTTGGGCATTACCCGCCTGAGCTAAACGCCCAACGACCGGGAGCGTCGCCTTCACTGTGCCTAAAAATGGCGCAAATACGCTTTGCTCTGGGCCTAAATCTTCATCGGGCAGATAAAAGAAACTGTTATTACGCTTAAGCTCGGCCAATAACGCTCGAATACCCGCCTCGCGCATATACACATAACCACCGCAGCTACTGCGCACTCGATTGCTAAACCAATTGAATAATCCATTTTTATGGGCCTTAGCCATAGTCACCATAGGTAACTCGAGGTTAAGGCGTAAGCCGGCATAATCGATAGGCCAGACATGGGGCATAATAAAAATCACCGGTTGGCCCGCCGCTTGAGCCGCTTTCACATGTTCAAAACCGATAAGATTCACCCTGCGGCGCAAATGCGCTTTCGAGCGCACTAATAACTCGCCTTGGGCCAACAGCACTAAGACAAAGTTTTGTACGTTGTCGCGGATTAACGCTTCGATCTCGGCGGTGGATTTTTCAGGGAAACAGGCCTTCAAATTCGCTCTCGCAATCCCTATGGGTTTTTTCGCAATCGGGAGCACTAATCTTGCCAATAATCTGGCAATGGGATCACGCAGCCATGCGGGCATGAGTCCGAAAATCACTAATAGACCAATCGCCAACCAAGTGGCCCAGTATTGAGGGTGTAATAGGGCGAGTTTAAAACGACGGTCGAAATGTTTGGGCTGTCTTGACAAAGAATTCACCTCAGACAGTGGATAAAGATAATGAAGATATTGCACGAAAAAATAAACAGGAAAGCCACTCCCAAAGGAGTGGCTTTCCCATCAAACAAACGAAATTACTTACCCGTGTTTGAAGCTTCTACGCGGGTTTTCAGCTTCTGGCCGGGACGGAATGTCACGACACGGCGAGCAGAAATAGGGATATCTTCGCCTGTTTTTGGGTTCCTTCCCGGTCTTTGATTCTTGTCCCTAAGGTCAAAGTTGCCAAAGCCAGATAACTTGACCTGCTCACCACTTTCAAGTGCGCCTCGAATCTCTTCAAAGAACGACTCAACCATCTCTTTGGCGACACGCTTGTTCATTCCCAGTGTTTCAAAAAGATGTTCTGCCATTTCGGCCTTGGTAAGTGCCATACTTTAATCCCTCAACGATGCGTTGAACTCGGCCTTAAGGGCGGAAACAACTGAACCAACGGTATCAGCAATCTCTTTTTCCTCAAGTGTACGAGTAGTGTCTTGTAATGTAAGTGCTATCGCTAGGCTCTTTTTGCCAGGCTCAACACCTTTACCTAAGTATACATCGAACAAGTTTATGCCAACCAACTGATTTTCGCCAACTTTTCTTATCACTTTCATTACATCGCCTGCAGATACACTCTCATCTACTACTACAGCAATGTCACGACGATTAGCTGGAAACTTAGATACAGCTTGGGCTAGCGGCAAACTGGTATGCAATAAAGCATCCAATTCCAACTCAAAAACGATGGTTTTACCATTGAGTCCAAAAGGCTTCTCCAAACTAGGATGGATTGCACCTATATGACCGATCACTCGATCATTTCTCAATATTTCAGCACATTGCCCCGGATGGAGAGCAGAATGTGTCGCTACTCTAAAGCTAAATTCTGATGCGGAAACTGTCAAGCCGATAATTGCTTCTAAATCACCTTTAAGGTCGAAAAAATCAACAGTTTTCGATTCCATAGCCCAATGTTCGTCATTTTGGAGCCCAGTTATGACGCAAGCGAGCATAGCTTGCTGTCTTACACCTGATTCTGCATTGATATCAGGAACAAAGCGCAGGCCAGTTTCAAAAAGTCTCACTCGGCTCTGTTGACGACTTTGGTTGTAACCAACGGCAGTCAATAATCCGGTGAACATCGACAAACGCATAGCCGACATTTCGCTGGAAATGGGGTTTGGTAATACCATAGCCTGCTCACCTGGATGCACCAGGTTTTGCAGTTTGGGATCGACAAAGCTGTAGGTAACCGCTTCTTGGAAGCCGCGGGCAACTAATAGGGCACGAACGCGTTTTAGGCTTAAATCAGATTCTTTATGATCTGACATCCGCAGCGCGGCAACGGGCGCCGTATTCGGGATATTGTTATAACCGTAAATACGCGCCACTTCTTCGATTAAGTCTTCTTCAATCGCCATATCGAAGCGATAGGTCGCAGTAGTGACCTGCCAACTCCCCTCACCTGCAACTACGCTAAAACCTAAACGCTCGAGGATTTCAGCCACATCGCTGTCGGGCACGTAGTGACCGAGGATTTTATCTAACTTACTGCGACGTAATAAAATTTGCGCAGGTTTGGGTAAGTCAGCGTCAGATTTAGCTTCCACCACTGGGCCCGCTTCACCGCCACAGATATCCAGCACTAAACGAGTCGCACGGTCGATAACCTTATGTTGCATCTCAGGGTCAACACCACGCTCAAAGCGGTGTGATGAATCCGTGTGCAAGCCTAAACGACGTGATTTACCCATAATGGCAAGCGGCGCGAAGAAGGCGCATTCAAGCAGTATGTCTTGGGTGGTGTCGCTCACGCCTGAGTACTCACCGCCAAACACGCCAGCAAGGGCTAATGGACGCGCATCATCGGCAATCACTAGCGTATCGTTTGGAATGGTCACTTCGCTGCCATCGAGCAGGGTGATCTTCTCATCACCCGTGCCTAAACGCACATGGATATCGCCAGATAATTTGGCTAAGTCAAAGGCGTGCATAGGTTGACCGAATTCAATCAACACAAAGTTAGTAATATCAACGATAGGATCGATAGAGCGAATGCCGCTACGGCGCAGTTTTTCCTGCATCCATAAAGGCGTTGGCGCTTTCACGTTGACGTTTTTAACCACACGGCCTAAGTAACGTGGACAAGCGGCTGGCGCCTTAACGTTAATAGTAACTTTGGCATCTGTCGTTGGTGTGACGGCTTGCCACTGTGGCTCAACCACAGCTTGGCGATTTAACACGCCTACTTCACGGGCAAGGCCTGCCATGCCTAAGCAATCGGCGCGGTTAGCAGTCAAATCGACCTCAATTACCGCATCATCAAGCTTAAGATATTCACGTAAATCTGTACCTAGTGGCGCGTCGAGTGGCAGTTCGATAATGCCATCGCTTTCGACGTTAATGCCAAGCTCGCTGTATGAACACAACATGCCTTCTGATGGCATGCCACGCAGCTTGGCTTTCTTGATTTTGAAATCGCCAGGTAATACGGCGCCAACCATAGCCACGGCCACTTTAAGACCTTGACGGCAGTTTGGTGCGCCGCAGACGATATCGATAAGCTCGCCTGTACCTACGCTGACTTTGGTCACGCGTAATTTATCGGCATCGGGATGCTGACCACACTCAACCACTTCACCCACTACTACGCCATTAAAATCGGCGGCAACAGGATCAACGCCATCGACTTCAAGGCCAGCCATAGTGATCTGGTGGGATAATGCTTCACGGCTGATGGAAGGATTTACCCATTCACGAAGCCAAGATTCGCTAAATTTCATGCTATTACAGCTCCGTTATTTAAATTGCTTCAGGAAACGTAGGTCGTTTTCGAAAAACGCACGTAGATCGTTTACGCCATAACGCAACATAGTTAAGCGCTCGACACCCATACCAAAAGCAAAACCAGAGTATTTTTCTGGATCTATGCCAACACTGCGCAGCACATTAGGGTGCACCATGCCGCAACCTAGCACTTCTAACCATTTACCGTTTTTGCCCATCACATCCACTTCGGCCGAAGGCTCAGTGAAAGGGAAGTAAGAAGGACGGAAACGCACCTGCAGATCTTCTTCGAAGAAATTACGCAGGAAGTCATGCAAAATGCCCTTCAGTTCGGCGAAGTTCACATGCTCATCCACGAGCAAACCTTCCACTTGGTGGAACATTGGCGTGTGGGTTTGGTCGTAATCGTTACGATAAACGCGGCCCGGAGAAATAATGCGCAGTGGCGGTTTTTCAGTTTCCATAGTACGAATTTGCACGCCCGAGGTTTGGGTACGCAGCATCAGTTTAGGATTGAAATAAAAGGTATCATGATCGGCGCGGGCTGGGTGGTGCTCAGAGATATTCAGTGCATCGAAATTGTGGAAATCATCTTCAATTTCAGGCCCCTGCTTTACCGAGAACCCTAATTCCCCGAAAAAGGTTTCGACACGCTCAATGGTACGCGTCACTGGATGTAAGCCACCGATCTCTTGGGTACGGCCTGGCAAAGTCACATCAATCTTTTCGGCGATTAATTTAGCTTCCAGTTCCGAACTCTTCAGACCATCGATGCGCTCAGTTAATTTTTGTTGAATCGCCTGTTTAGCATCATTGACCGCTTGGCCAAAGGCGGGCTTTTCTTCAGGGCTTAAGCTACCCATCAATTTCATCATGTCGGTGATCTTACCTTTCTTACCTAGGTAATCGACACGGATATCATCCAGTGCTTTTAGATCACTGGCCTGGTCAATAATGACTAAGGCTTGTTCTACGATCTCAGTTAACTGCTGCATTTTCTCTTCCACTGCATAGTCGCGCTTGATAAACAAGTGCTATGGGCGCCAAACTTTCAGGCTATTTGGGTGCTCAGGTTATCGGGCGTTAATGCCAGACGCTTTGCTAGCTATAACGAAATAAAAGGATAGAAATTTTACGCGAGCGAGCGGCATATTACTAGGGCTTATTGGGGGTTTTTATCATGCAAATTCATGTGTTACCCCTGAATGGAGAATGCATTTTGTTCATGCCTAGATTCAGCCGATGCTTTTTACGCCAAGATCTTCCTGTTATGCGCCACTAGCAGCAAATGTAACTAAACTGTAAACTCGAGATTGTACCTTGCCGACATTGCAGCAAATGCATCAAAAAAGACTGCAATTGGATAAAAATAATACAAGCAATTGCTTACAAAGCAAAAAACATAAAGTCTATGGCAAACTGACCGATATAGATTCGGTATCAGCCCAATTTATCGAGGCGCTAATGAAAGAAGTTAAATTTCGCTGGATAGATCAATATCTTATCCACATGACCTTAAAAACCAAATTCGCTATTCTAGCCCTAGTTCCCATGTTAATGATTGTGGGATTCTCAGTTTTCCTTAATAACCAGTTTCAACAAACACTGCTCGACAATCATCTAGCCACACTACAAACCTCATCACAAAAAATAAACCAAATGGCGGGTCTACTTTACGGAAAATCGACCGAACAAGAACGTCAGGCACTCGAAGGCCAGCTAAGACGTGATCTAGAAGGTAATATCAGTATTGTTTCGATCACCTCCGCCGATGCTAAAGCCCAATCCATTGCCCGCAGTGGCGGTGGCATCGAGACTAGTGGTAAGGCGTTAAGGGCCATTAGCAGCGTGAATGATCAAGAGCTTATCACTATCATCCCTATCGATGAGCGGGAGCTTGATGCCCTACTCGCCAAGGATAATTGGCTGGTTTACGGACTGATGGCAGCACTCCTGTTCGTGTTGTTTTTATTTAGCTATTACATTTCGACCTTTGTCGGCGGTGCACTCTACACCACAGTCATGGCATTAAAACGGGCCGCATCCGGTGATTTAACCGGACGTTTAAACTTCTTCGAAGTCAAAGATGAGTTCAGTATCTTAGCCATCAGCATAGATACCTTAGTCGAACGTCAACATACACTAGTGAAGCAAATAGCCGAGTCCACCCGCAAGATTAGGGAAGTTGTTGCTTCATTTAGAAATACAGCGCAGCAGGGACAATCCCTTGCGGTAAACCAACGTCAACATCTCGATTCTTTAGCGACCGCCATGGAGGAAATGACCGCGGCGGTTAAAGAAGTGGCGCGCAATGCCGAGCAATCCTCCGCCGAAACCCAAGAAGCCAATCAACAGGTGAGCGCGGGGGCCAAGGATATAGACACCACAGTTAAGGCGATAGATCTGTTATCGGATGACATTTCCAACGCCTCCGATGCAGTCGCTGTGCTTAACGAAAACGCCAGTAAAATTGATGAAGTGGTCTCCACCATTAATGCCATTTCCCAGCAAACCAATCTACTCGCCCTCAACGCAGCCATTGAAGCGGCGCGCGCCGGTGAGCAAGGTCGAGGCTTTGCGGTAGTTGCCGATGAAGTGAGAACCCTTGCGGGCCGCACGCAAGCCGCAACGGTCGAGATTAAAACCATGATCGAGGCCCTGCAATTGGGCGCCCGTAACTTGACGCAAGTTATGTCGCGTACCGTGAGCCAAGCAAGCGAAGGCAAGCAGCATGTGCTGCAAACGGGCACAGATCTCGAACATATTGCCCACCATAGTCATAAAGTCTTCGAAATGAGTGTATTAATTGCCACCTCGGCGGAAGAACAATCGGCGGTTGCCAACGAAATTGCCACTAATTTGATGGAAATTCGTAACCAATCCCATGATGTTGAACAATCGGCGAATCAATCGGTTTCAGGCTGTGATGAACTGCAAGCCACCGCGGGACAACTGGACCAACTGATGGTGGGTTTAAAAATCTAATCGTTGAAGTGCTAAGCAACAAGGGAGCCAAGCACCCTTGTTGCTTAAATAACGAGTCGCCATCAGATTAATCCCTAATTAATTCATTTCTACAATTTAGAATTCCTAAATAAATTAAAATAAAATCTAAATTTCAAAAGTTAGATTTAGATTATTGAATTTATCGACCACACAACACAATCTTGATCATACTTTTAAACTAAAAAAGTATTCATCCCCTCACCTTTGATAACGATCAACGTTTTGTCACCTTAAAAATCTATTATACGTTCACAAAGCTAAGTATAAACCTCTAGATTATTATTAATTTAAGCTTAATAAACCCTAATATATTTCAGTACACATTAATAATAAAACAGCGATGTAAGATTCAAGGGAAATACTATTTAGACCTTTAAAAAAGCAATAATTGCGCATTACCTATATTGCGCCACTAGCTCTTTATTATCGGATAAGAGCTTATTTGCTGGCTTGAGAATGATGATTTAACCCACAATAAAAGAAGGAAAATAACATGCTTAAAAAGATGATGCTAATGTGTGCACTGTGTTTCTCTACTAGTTTAATGGCGGCATCACTTGCCGACAGCCATTCTGAAAGATCAGACTGTGAATCATGCCATAAGGATAAAACACCTTCTGCGGATTATGTTTTTGAAAATGAGCAATGTGTATCATGCCATGGCGAAATGAAAACACTCGCAGGTGAAGCTCATACTAAGCATGATGGCGTTTTAACATGCACTAATTGCCATATCGCTCATGAAGAAAAAGCACCTGCTGATGCCTGCAAAGCATGCCATTAACTCACTAAAAATCTAAAGCCAAAAGCCGAAGAATAATTTGTTTTGAATGGACCCATTTGGCAGGATGCCACTTGACCCACCTCCAAGGGTGTTTGCCATCTATTGCTCACAGGTGGCAATTTTTATCCCCGTTTGTATCCCCTTAATGTATATCTAACAACTGAATACTTCGCTCATATTCCATAAAATAAGACAAATTTAAGCATCCCAAGTAAACCATAACACGAGTGTCAGGGTATTGTTCTCAAGAACGCCAAGGCTTTATCTAAATCGCGGGTGCGCGCCATCGGCGGCAGTGAGTTTAAAAAGGCTTGGCCGTAATAGCGATTCACAATGCGATTATCACAAAGGATCAGCACACCGCGATCTTTTTCATCGCGAATAAGCCGGCCAACCCCTTGTTTTAGCGCAATAATCGCCTGCGGTAACGACACTTCAGTAAAAGGGTCTAATCCCTGACGGCTCACGTTGTCTGCCCTCGCGCGGTACAGAGGCTCATCGGGCGACACGAAGGGAAGTTTGTCGATAATCACGCAGCTTAACAGTTTTCCGCGTACATCCACTCCTTCCCAAAAACTGCTAGTACCGAGCAATACCGCATTACCGAGTTGACGAAACTTAGTCAGCAAACTCTGTTTACCCGCCTGCCCTTGCACCAACAGCGGATATTGAGTCCGGGTTCGCAGCGCCAACGCCGTTTGTTCGAGCATATGGTGACTAGTGAATAAAATAAAAGTGCGCCCCTGGGCCGCATCTATCGCTTGCACGCACACATCCACCAGTTGTTTTAAAGCCTGCTGTTGATTGGTCACGCTACCCAGTTGTCTGGGCACACAAAATACTGCCTGACGGGGATAATCGAAGGGACTGTCTAAAATACCTTGCCGCGCATTGATTATGCCCATCTCTCTGGCAAAGTGCTCCAAGCTACGATTAACCTGCAGGGTTGCCGAGGTAAATATCCAACTGGTTTCAGGCACAAATAATTGTTGGCACTCTCGGGCAATATTAATGGGCGAAATTCGCAGCCCTACAAAGCGACTACCAAATTCGATACTGTAGGCCGCCTGATGATTATCACAGCTAAAAAACACACTCAGCTTACTATTGAGTTCGGTAAGCTTAATGGCAATATCATCCAATAATTCACTGCGGCCAATATGGGCCAGTAATAAATTTTGCAGCGCGGTTAATTCAGTCAACAAATCCCAAGAGGCAAGCACTATGGCTTTATTTCCCAACACCCGTCGCCAATCGGATTCACCGCTGGAATAGAGCTGATTATGCCAATCACTTAATTTAGCGAGACAACGCTGGCAAAACTGAGCAATTTGCCCCGTGTCACTGAGCTCAGTTTGATAAATAACCAATAACTTTTGAATAAAATCATCAATAGTGCGACTCGAGCATTGTTGGCCAAAATAATTAACGCAAATATCGGGTAATAAATGCGCTTCATCGAAAATCACCACATCGGGATCGGGCAATAACTCGGCAAAGCCCGTGTCTTTTAGAGCGCTATCGGCGAAAAACAAATGGTGGTTCACCACGATAATTTTGGCATCCATAGCCCGGCTGCGCGCTTTGCGGGTAAAACAGGCATCGTAAAAATCGCAGCGCTTACCAATACAGCTTTCCTTAGTGCTGACCACGAGCGGCAGCGCCGATGAATTCTCCGGCACAGAGGTTAAACCGCCAATATCGCCATCTTTACTGATCCCCGCCCACTGATTGATTTTCAACAAATCATCCAACAGGCGCGCATCAATCTGTGTCGCCTCACTCATTTGCTTATCGAGTCGCCACTGGCACAGATAGTTATTGCGCCCCTTCAGCAGCGCCAGTTTGGGCTCAATCCCCAACATAGTGACCAGCGCGGGTAAGTCTTTAAAAAACAACTGTTCTTGCAGGTTTTTACTACCCGTACTAACGATAACTTGCTTGCCGCTCAATATCGCGGGGATCAAATACGCAAAGGTTTTACCTACCCCAGTGCCCGCCTCGATCACCAGATCACCTTGAGTGGACATAGCCTCACTCACCCACTGCGCCATTTGGATTTGGCTTTGACGTGCACTAAACCCTTGAATATGTTTAGACAATACTCCATCGGGCAAAAATGCACGCTGCACTTCGGCCGCGAGTCGACTCACCGCTGCTGTGCCTTTTGAGGCAGTTGGCTTAGCCACTGTTTCTTTAGATAAACCGTGCTTTGATGTCGGTTGGCGGGAACGAGTCAAAGGGAGAATAAATCCTATATAAAGGTGTTAGGAACATCAGTGAAAACAGTACTGCAAGTCCACACAATAAATTACTGAGCGAGTGCACTGTGATACTTTATAAGCACACACAATGGTTAGTACCGCATACCGCTGCCGTAAACAATAGTGTTAAGCTTAACTGCTCGAAGCATTATGCTGATTTGAGTTCAGACTACAAGTTAGCAAGGTTAATTTCGCGGGTTCTTTCCCTCGCGCCATTCAAGAGACGACATTAAATCCATTCATTATGGGTATGTCAGTTTTGATACAAAGCACCCAAAACAAGACAGTTGAGCTACGCACATTACGCATTAATTGCCATTGCTTCCCCAGTGACACACCGCCCCTTTATTTAATAAGAAGTACCACAGAGTTCTCTACTAACACGTATCTGTTTTAGAAGGTCACTGGTGCAACAATGCCAATCTTACCTACCCCTCTAGCTGCTCGTTTAGCTAAAAAGCTATTGCCTCAAAGTGTGTTTCGTATTTTGAATGCTTTAATCAAAATCAAAGTCGTGGGGCTTCACCCCACACCCGACCAAGGAGGACTGCTCGTCCTATCCTCCTTGGATGCTCCAAGACGCCCCCAACGGAGTTGAGAGCCCCTTGTGCTCATTGACAAATTTGCTATCGCTTCCGAAGGATGCGTCCCTGCACCTGCGAAAGCTAGTCGGTCATCCATGACCGAACTCACGCAATTTGTCTATTCGCCCTGCGGCAACTCCGAGGGGAGGTGTATTCCTTAGAGTTTTGAGTCGTTAGATAGCGATTCATCAGCAAAAAATAAGCGCGAAAAATGAGAAAGATAAAACGATATCAAGTGATTACCCATCAAACTGTATAAAAAACCGCTACCGTAAAAAAGCAAATTCCTATAGCATCATTTATACCAATTGACATGGATGTGGCAGCGGCCATATTTGAGATTTAGTGAACAAGCGATTTATGCCCCGCAAACATCGCAGCGCATAAATACTAAGACGTTAGGCATTCAAGGAAGCGCAATGACTTCGATTTACGATAAAGAAGAATTATCAGACGATGATGTGCAAAATGAAATGTTCAGGAGAATGGAGAAGTACGAAGAAAAGTCCTTCCTAGAATGCTTTTCTATTTACCTTGGTACAGCGCAGATCCTAGAGTTTGCCTTAAAAAAGCTCCTCGAAGAAAAGTTTGCAATATCTGAAGAAGAAACGGAAAAACTCACACTTGGTCAAGCGCGAGCAAAGCTAGAATCTGTTGGGTTACGAGCGGATTACACAGAACTCCTAAAACAAGTGGTCAAAGACCGAAACCACGCCGCCCACGAATTATTGGCTAACCAAGCCTTGATAAGTGGCCTGGGCGTAGAGTTTAGCGAACGAATGCAGTTCAAAGAATTAAAGCACTTTACATTTGGCTTGGAACAAGCGGTATTTCTTTTCGACTATTTCCAACACAACAACGCATGGGTGGTCAATGCTTAACAAACGGCGGTAGGCGGCCCCATTTTTCGCTCCTTCGGCGCTACAAATGGCCCTCTGCGTCGGGCGTTAAACCCATAGAAATTTTAATCCGAAACTCAAAAATTAGAGTTGGGAATCTAACAAGTTTTTGTCCCAAAGCGTGCTGCGTGTCTCCTTAAAACCTACAGTTTATGCTAATGCTAAAAAAGGTGGGCCATGGGGATTGGAGAGACGACCGTCCGCTCCATGGTCGCTTTTTGGCATCCATGCCATCGCGGCATTTGTGGAGCCTTTCATATCAGACGGAGCAGCCCTGCACCAAGGACGGACTGGAACAACATCCCTGTTTAACTGCGAGTTCTCTATCTGATAGGCAGGAAGCCTGAATGTCGTGCAATGCAGGGATGCATGAGAACGACCATGGCTCTCCTTCACAACTTAGAAACCCTAGGTTTCTATTCACCGAGCTAGTGAGTAAATGCCATGGCAAGCCTGAGTGAATGGATATCAGCCAACGCCTCACAACTCACAACACAATGCACAACTCAAGTTACGAATCCCCTGCACGACTTTCCAACACATTTCCGTCCACGTTCAACAATCCCTCAACAAATATGTTCAATCGCTTTATTTAGCGACAACCCTCTACCTTTTCACAAAAACGCATAAATATTCTCATTTAATTCAAATTGGCTGTTGCAAAGACTCTTAAAAGCGGTTAGTTTAAATCCACTTATACGGATAGATGTCCGTAACAACGCATTCAAGGCTCCACTGTATTTCGACTGCACTTTATTTCGAACAGTTGGGCCAATAACGTTAAATACCGAGAGAGTAAAATGAGCACATTACTGAACGCTATCCATCACCACCATATGCGGTAGCCTTCGGACGCTCACTGCCGGAGGACTATATCCTTCTGGCGGACTGATTCAAGATAATCAAAAACCCCTGGAAGGAATTCCGGGGGTTTTTGCTTTTAGGCGTTAATTTGGGTTTTAGTTTAAATAAAAAATTTAGATATTTAATAAATTATCAATACGTTAGCTAGAGTTCTTGTTAGAGTTTTTAGCTCGAGCCCATTTAACGGCAGGCGTATTAAACTGATTAAACAACCTACTTTGAATCTTTTAATTTTGATACTTTTGAGCGAGATAACACTATGACTGAATCGAACCGTTTACGCATCGCCATCCAAAAATCTGGCCGTCTTTCTACTGACTCTCAGCAACTGCTAAGAAGCTGTGGTGTTAAATTTTCCATTAATGAACAACGTCTTATTGCTCACGCTGACAATATGCCTATCGATTTACTGCGCGTTCGTGATGACGATATCCCAGGACTGGTGATGGACGGCGTGGTCGATATGGGGATCATCGGTGAAAACGTGCTTGAAGAAGAACAAATCGAGCGTCAAACACTGAACAAGCCCGCAGATTGCCTCAAACTGCGTCAGTTGGATTTCGGTTCATGTCGCCTCTCGTTAGCCGTACCCACAGAATTCAGTTACGCCGATGCCTCCTCATTAGAAGGATTACGCATCGCCACGTCTTACCCGAACCTGCTGCGCCGTTTTATGCAACAAAAAGGCATAAATTATCGCGACTGTATGTTAAAAGGCTCGGTTGAAGTCGCCCCGCGCGCCGGCCTTGCCGATGGGATTTGTGATCTCGTGTCGACGGGCGCTACTTTAGAGGCCAACGGTTTATACGAAACCGAAGTGATTTACCGCTCAATGGCCTGCATCATTCAATCGACCCAAACCCAATCACCAACTAAACAAGCACTCATCGACAAAATTCTGTCCCGTGTCAACGGCGTTATCCGCGCCCGTGAGAGCAAGTACATCCTGCTGCACGCGCCAACCGAAACCTTAGATCAAATCGTCGCCCTGCTGCCCGGCGCTGAAAACCCAACCGTATTACCATTAAACGATGATACCAACCGCGTTGCTATCCACGCCGTCAGTACCGAAGATTTATTCTGGGATACCATGGAACAGCTGACCGCACTCGGTGCCAGCTCGATTCTGGTGATGCCAATCGAAAAAATGATGGGGTAATCTATGGAAATCCTAACTTGGTCCACCTTATCAACCGCCGAGCAGAAAACAGCGCTAAAACGCTCACCCTTAATTGGTGACAGCGGCTTAGAGCAAAGCGTTCGCGCCATTATCGATGCGGTGGCAACGCGGGGTGATGCCGCCATTGCCGAATTTAATCAAAAGTTTGATGGCTTTAATAGCGCGACCAGTGATGTAAATGGACAAGGAAGTGGCGAGCTGCGCATGGGGGAAGCCGAAATTGCTGCGGCAAGCGCACGGGTATCACCAGAGCTTAAAGCGGCGATCGCCAAAGCCATGGCGAACATAGATGTGTTTCACAGCGCCCAGCAATTTCGCCCGATTGATATGGAGACCGAGGCAGGAGTACGCTGCGAGCTACGTAGCGAACCGATTGAAAAAGTGGGTTTATATATTCCCGGTGGCAGCGCGCCATTAATTTCTACCGTGATGATGCTTGCCCTGCCCGCCAAGATCGCCGGCTGCGAACAAAGAGTATTAGTCAGCCCACCACCCATTAACGATGCGATTATCTATGCCGCCAATGCCTGTGGGATCACTGAAATTTATCAAGTGGGCGGCGCGCAGGCCATTGCAGCGCTAGCCTTTGGCACAGAAACCATTCCGGCGGTCGATAAGATTTTCGGCCCAGGTAATCGCTATGTGACTGAGGCTAAACGCTTAGTGTCACAAGATGGTCGCTGCACTGTGTGTATCGATATGCCCGCTGGCCCTTCTGAGGTGTTGGTGATTGCCGATAGCGATGCCAATTGCGAATTTATTGCCGCCGATTTGCTGTCGCAAGCTGAGCACGGCCCTGATTCACAAGTGATTTTAGTGACAGACTCGCAAGCGATCGCCGATGGTGTTAATGAGGCGCTGGCAAGACAACTCACCGCGCTGCCGCGTTGTGATATCGCGGCAACGGCGCTCCTCAGCAGTCGTACTTTTGTTGTGGACGACATGCTGCAAGCCGCGCAGGTGTCTAATCAATATGGGCCTGAGCACTTGATCATTCAAACGCGCTTTCCCCGTGAGGTACTGAAAAACATTCGCGCCGCTGGCTCAGTATTTTTAGGCGCTTATACGCCTGAATCTGTTGGCGATTATGCCAGTGGCACCAACCACGTGCTGCCGACCTACGGTTACAGCCGCGCCGTGTCGAGCCTGTCATTAGCCGATTTTAGCCGCCGCTTTACCGTGCAGGAACTCAGCGCTAAGGGCTTAATCGGATTGGGGCAAGCGGTCATGACATTAGCCAGTAACGAACTGCTCGATGCGCACAAAAATGCCGTCGCAGTGCGTTTAGCTAGCCTAGAAAAATGAGCCAAGTGACCAGCATGGAAAAGACAGCAGAACCCACAGCATTAACGGCATCAAAGTTAGCACCATCAACGTTAACGCAATCGGCGCCGCTAAATTTAGCAGAGCGTTTAGCGCGCCCTGAGTTACTGGATTTAACGCCCTACCAGAGTGCCCGCAGACTGGGTGGTCGTGGTGATATTTGGATCAACGCCAACGAATCCCCCTTCAATAATGTCGATACGTCAGCACTCGATTTATCGAAATTAAACCGTTACCCAGAATGCCAACCGCCGCAGCTTATCAATGCCTACAGCGAGTACAGCGGCGTAAGCGCCAGTAAGATAGTCGCCAGCCGCGGCGCCGATGAAGCGATTGAACTGCTCATTCGTGCCTTTTGTATACCGGGCGTTGATAGTATTGCAACCTTTGGCCCAACCTACGGCATGTATGCCATCAGCGCGCAAACCTTTAATGTGGGCGTTAAAGCATTAAATCTCAGCGCGGAATATGGCTTACCGACAAGCTATGCCGAAGACGTTCGCGGCGCAAAATTGGTGTTTATCTGCAATCCCAATAATCCGACCGGGACGGTGTTGGGCAAGGCCATTATCGAGCAAGCGATCAACGCCCTGCCCGATGCGCTTGTGGTGATCGACGAAGCTTATATTGAGTTTTGCCCCGAATACAGTGTGGCAGATTTGCTGGAAAGCTATCCGAATTTGGTGGTACTGCGCACCCTGTCAAAAGCCTTTGCACTCGCCGGCGCACGCTGTGGTTTTATGCTGGCAAACGAGGCCGTGGTCGAGATCATTATGCGCGTGATTGCGCCCTATCCTGTGCCACTGCCCGTGAGTGAAGTCGCCACCCAGGCACTATCAAGCGCAGGCGTTGCGCGGATGAAAATTCAGGTAAAAGAACTCAATCAACAGGGTAAAAGACTTGCCGCGGCACTCAATCTTTACTGTGAACAATGGGGCGGCAGAGTGATAACGCCCTATGGCAACTACGTATTGGCAGAATTTGACGATGTCGCCAAGGTAGCGGCGTTACTGCAAGACAGCGGTATTGTCGCCCGCGCCTACAAGGATCCAAGGCTTGCCAAGGCGATACGCTTCAGCTTTAGTTCAGAGGCAGATACCGATCGCTTAGTCGCCCTTTTTGAATCACAACGAGTTGAATAATAAAACGAACTATATTTTAAGGTAGCGCCATGAACCCACAATTTGTCCCAAACGTTGCACAAAAAATTCTGTTTATCGACCGCGATGGCACCTTAATTGAAGAGCCAGTCACCGACAAACAGGTCGATAGCCTGGCGAAATTAGTGTTTGAGCCACAGGTGATCCCTGCTTTGCTACGTCTACAAAAGGCGGGCTTTCGCCTAGTCATGGTCAGCAATCAAGACGGCCTTGGTACACCGTCTTTCCCGCAGGAAGATTTCGACGCGCCCCACAATATGATGATGCAAATCCTCAAAAGCCAAGGGGTTAACTTTGAAGATGTGGTGATTTGCCCACATTTTAACGATGAAAATTGCAGCTGCCGTAAACCTAAGCTGGGGCTAGTAAAAGACTATCTCACCCAAGGCTGCATCGATTTCACCCAATCGGCGGTGATTGGCGACCGCGAAACCGATGTGGAACTGGGCAATGCCATGGGCATTAAAAGCCTGAAATATCAACGCGACACTTTGGGCTGGAACGCCATCGCCGATGCACTGCTGAGTAAAGGCCGCACCGCCAATGTTGTGCGTACCACCAAAGAAACCGATATCCGCGTAACTGTTGATCTCGACAGCCCCGCTAAAGGCAAAATCGACACAGGCATTGGCTTTTTCGACCATATGCTCGATCAAATTGCCACCCACGGTAATTTTAGAATGGATGTGAAAGTCGATGGCGACTTAGAAATCGACGATCACCACAGTATCGAAGACACTGCGCTGGCCATAGGTGATGCCCTACGCCAAGCGCTCGGTGACAAACGCGGTATTGCCCGTTTCGGCTTTAGTCTACCGATGGATGAAGCCAAGGGTGAATGTCTGCTGGATATCTCTGGTCGCCCTTTTATCAAGTTCTCGGCCGATTTTGAACGCGAGCACGTCGGTGAAATGGCCACTGAAATGGTGCCGCACTTTTTCCGATCCTTTGCCGATGGCCTGCGCTGTACGCTGCATGTCGCCGCCGAAGGCGATAACGATCACCACAAGGTCGAAGCCCTGTTTAAAGTGCTCGGCCGCGCGCTACGCCAAGCGGTTAAAGTCGAAGGCGATATTCTGCCATCGAGCAAAGGCGTGCTTTAAGGCAGCAGCATAAATCGTTTAAGAGGTTAGGATGCAACAAGACACTCTATTAACAGCTGGCCGGCAATCAACAACTAGCCCGCAATTAACGGCAAATGAATCATCAGATGCTGAAACCGTGATCATAGACACGGGCTGCGCCAATTTAAGCTCAGTACGTTTCGCCTTCGAGCGTTTAGGCGCTAAGGTATTGGTCACAGACGATAAAGCCAAAATAAAAGCGGCAAAACGTGTGGTGCTGCCGGGTGTGGGCACAGCAGGTGCCGCCATGGCGTCCTTGCATGAAAAAGGCTTAGTCGAACTTATTCAAGGCCTAACTCAACCTGTGCTGGGCGTGTGCCTTGGCATGCAAATGCTCGCGGCGATTTCTAAGGAGCGCGGCGGCAAAGGTCAAGATTGCGAATGCTTAGGCATAATCCCCACCGACATTTGCGAGCTGGATACGCTGTTACTCAAAGCTGAAGGCTTGCCTTTGCCGCACATGGGCTGGAACCAACTAAAGCTCACGACCAACTCACAAGACGCCAAAAGCCCTAGCGTTCACCCGCTATTTGCGGGCATTGAAGATGGCAGTTATGTGTATTTCGTCCACAGTTACCGTGCGCCGTTGAGCGAATTCACCTTAGCCCAATGTTCCTACGGTGAAAGCTTTAGCGCCGCCATCGGCAAAGGCAACTTTATGGGCGTGCAGTTCCACCCCGAAAAAAGTGCCGCCGTGGGCGCGCAAATTCTGCGTAACTTTTTATTGATGGATGAAGCGCTGATGGACAAGTTGGCGCAGGAAAGGCTGACCAATGAATAAATTACTCAATATAAAAGTTGTTATGAATAAATTAGTTATAGATAAATCAATCGAGAGTTTAAGACTATGATAATTCCTGCGATCGATTTAATTGATGGCAATGTCGTCCGCCTCTATCAAGGGGATTACGGCCAGCAGACCACCTTTGATTTAAGTCCTTTGGCGCAGCTGCAATCCTACGAGGCACAAGGCGCGAAGTGGTTGCATATCGTTGATTTAACCGGCGCGAAGGATCCCGCTAAACGTCAAACTCGCCTTATCGGTGAACTCGTGGCGGCACTAAACGCCAATATTCAAGTGGGCGGCGGCATTCGTACTGAAGAACAAGTCACTGAATTATTAGAAATCGGCGTAAAACGTGTGGTGATTGGCTCCCTCGCGGTGAAAGAGCCTGAGTTAGTTAAAGAGTGGTTTATCAAGTACGGCAGCGAAGCCATTTGTCTCGCGCTGGATGTCAATATCAACCAGAGCGGCGAGAAAATGGTCGCCGTATCCGGTTGGCAAAGTGGCGGCGGTAAGAGTTTAGAATCCCTTGTAGAAACCTTTAGCGCGGTCGGTTTAAAGCATGCGCTAGTGACTGACATTAGCCGTGACGGCACGCTAACGGGCGCAAATACCGCGCTTTATCAAGAAATTGCAGCCAGCTTCCCCGACATCGCTTGGCAAGCTTCTGGCGGTATTGCGACCCTTGATGATGTGAGCGCCGTGCGTGATAGCGGCGCTGCGGGCATCATTATCGGTAAAGCCTTGCTTATCAATCAGTTTAACGTGGCGGAGGCAATCCAATGCTGGCCAAACGACTAGTCCCCTGTTTAGATGTGAAAGACGGTAAAGTAGTGAAAGGCGTGCAGTTTCGTAACCACGAAATTGTCGGCGATATAGTGCCCCTCGCCGCGCGTTATGCCGAAGAAGGCGCCGATGAGCTAGTGTTTTATGACATTACCGCCAGCGCCCACGAACGTGTGGTCGATAAATCTTGGGTGAGCCGCGTGGCGGAGCAGATTGATATTCCCTTCTGCGTGGCGGGTGGTATTAAAACCATTAGCCAAGCCCGTGAATTATTAGCCTTTGGGGCGGATAAGATTTCGATTAACTCACCCGCCTTAACCGATCCGAGTTTGATCTCACGCCTGCAGGACGAATTCGGCCGCCAATGTATAGTTATTGGTATCGACTCCTTCTTCGATGCCACCAGCAACAGCTATAAAGTAAAGCAATTTACTGGCGATGAAGCAGCGACTAAGGATACCCAATGGTTCACCCAAGACTGGGTTGAAGAAGTGCAAAAACGGGGTTGTGGTGAAATCGTGCTCAATGTGATGAACCAAGACGGCGTGCGCGGCGGCTATGATATCAAGCAGTTAAGTCTTGTTCGCGCCATCTGTGACGTGCCGTTAATTGCCTCTGGCGGTGCTGGAACTATGGCGCATTTTCGCGATGTATTTATTGAAGCTAAGGTCGATGCCGCGCTGGCAGCGAGCGTATTCCACAAGGCGATTATCAACATCGGTGAATTAAAAGCCTATTTAGCGGCCGAAGGGATCGCGATTAGACGCTAGAGCGGTTCTAGGTTCTAGGTTCTAGGTTCTAGGTTCTAGGTTCTAGGTTCTAGGTTCTAGGTTCTAGGTTCTAGGTTCTAGGTTCTAGGTTCTAGGTTCTAGGTTCTAGGTTCTAGGTTCTAGGTTCTAGGTTCTACAAAGAGATTAAGAGTGAACACTATGTCAACGCAAACAAACACTAAGTCGGATTTTAGCCCTGTTCAAGTTAATGAGCTTGATTGGGACAAACAGGATGGGCTCATTCCTGCCGTTATCCAAAATCACTTATCGGGCAAGGTATTAATGCTCGGTTATATGGATAAAGCCGCGCTGGAAAAAACCTTGAGCACAGGTGATGTCACCTTTTTTAGCCGCTCAAAACAGCGTTTATGGACCAAGGGTGAAACCTCGGGGAATACCCTAAAGTTAGTGGCTATCGATAAGGACTGCGATAACGACAGCCTGTTAGTGCAAGTGATCCCCAACGGCCCAACCTGCCACAAAGGCACCGAAAGTTGCTGGTTAGATGACAATGCGCACCCCTTTTTGAATAATCTCGCTAGCTTAATCACCTCGCGTAAAGGGCAAAGTGCCGATACCAGTTACACTGCGTCTTTATTTGCGCGCGGCACAAAACGTATCGCCCAGAAGGTCGGGGAAGAAGGCCTTGAAACGGCCCTTGCCGCTGCGACCCACGATAAGGAAGAGCTGGTTAATGAAGCCTCAGATCTTATCTATCACTTGCTGGTATTACTTGAAGATCAAGATTTAAGCCTTAGTGATATCACAGCAAACTTGCTGGCAAGACATCAAAAGGCGCTGCAGAGCAAAGCATAATCTGCTTACTGAACCAGATCACAAGCTAGTCGCTTACATCTAAAAAAGCCGCCCGCTTAAATCAAGTCGGTGGCATTTTTTATCGCGCGATTTCCTCAAATGCCACTGCCGCAATGTGATCAATGGATATCTTGCGCCTTAATCCTGTAGCAAAAAACAATCAAAATACTGTTGTAATGGTTGACAAGTACAATTCAAATCCCTATGGTAGCCTCCGTTGCCCTTAGGTTATTAAGGCAAAGCATCAAAACACTTATCCGTTTTTACTCAACACTCGCTAAGGCAAGTTTTATGTGTTTCACACCCTTTTATTATCCATATCTGTAGCCGCAATGGCATAGATAGGCACCTCGCCTGACCTTCCATTGTGGCCATATCCTTTCGGAACCGCTGAGCGCCACTGTCTCATTTGCTTAAATCATTTTGTGCTTGAATCGTTTCACATTGAATCGCATCAACATCTTTTAAGACAGTTGCTTTTGGATCAAGTCTTTAACTCATTTTCTTGCGACACGCTTTTGAGATCATGTTATGACACAAAATAAATTTATCGGCAGTTTGCTGCTTATCGCTGGCACCACAATCGGCGCGGGAATGTTGGCTTTACCTATCGCATCGGCGGGACTCGGCTTTGGCACCTCTTCCGCCATTATGCTTATCCTATGGGCGCTGATGGCCTACACGGCGCTGCTAATGGTGGAGATCCATCAATTTGCCCCCAGCGATGCCAGCCTTAATCACTTGGCGCAACACTTATTGGGCCGTAAAGGCCAGTTGATCGCCAATAGCGCCTTGATGTTTTTACTTTACGCCCTCTGCGCCGCCTATATTGCTGGCGGCGGTGAGCAAATAAACCAAAAACTGACGACTTGGCTGGGTTTGCAATTACCACCACAGGCGGGCGCAGTATTATTTACGTTGTTGGTGGGCACCATTGTCGGTTTGGGCACCCACTGTGTGGATCTTATTAATCGCGGCCTCTTTAGCCTAAAAATCGTGGCGTTACTCTTAATGCTCGCATTATTATTGCCGCAGGTTGAAAGCCCACATTTGCTCGAACTTCCACTTAACCAAGGTCTGATTATCACAGCTATTCCGGTGATTTTTACCTCCTTTGGTTTCCATGGCTCCATTCCATCGGTGGTACGCTACTTAGGCGTTGAGGTCAAAGCCCTGCGCAGGATCATGCTGCTGGGTTCCGCTTTGCCATTAATGATTTACCTTTTGTGGCAACTGGGCAGTCAAGGCGTTTTAAGCCAAAGCCAATTGCTCGAAAACCAGAGTTTATCGAGCTTTATCAATCAACTGGCGAGCGTACTGCACAGTGAATACTTAAGCAGCGCGATCAGTCTATTTGCCGATCTTGCCCTTGCAACTTCGTTTTTAGGGGTGAGTTTAGGCTTATTCGATTTTATGGCCTCAAGCTTAAGGCAAGAAGATAATGCAACCGGTCGAAGCTTAACCGCGACTATCACTTTTTTACCTCCCTTAGGTTTTGCCCTTTTCTACCCACAAGGTTTTATCACAGCCCTGGGTTACGCAGCGATTGCACTAGTGATCCTCGCCATCTTTTTACCTGTGGCCATGGTATGGACACAGCGCCAAACACGGGATGCCGCTAATCTGCCGACGGGATATCGCGTCGCGGGCGGTAAGTTTGCCTTAGTCTTAGCCGGCATAGCTGGGATTGCAATTATTGCCGCGCAGCTATTGAGTTAGTTAACTTGAGTTAGGCACATTAACAATACAAGTGACTGTAAAATCTATATTAATGACTACAGATACTTATCTTTATGGTGGCGATCAATATTAGTCAGCTAAGTGCTTGAGTGTTAAACTGCCAAAGTACCCAGCTAACCTTGTGCTATACGCCTTATGATGTATGGCGCTCAATATGGCGGTAGCAGCCGCTCTCTATAGCAAGGCAAAATAGCAAGGTAAAATCTGTTCTGCCAAGGGGCGATGATGATAAGGATAATATTCAAGCCAAATGCCTAAGATCCACAAGCCTGCTGGCGCAAACGCCCCTCAAACTAACACGGCTAGAGTGAAAGTGAAAAAAGCCCTGCTCGCAACCACAATAACGGCCATCTTAGCGGGTGTAGCGTTAACCGTTTGGATTATGAATACCCAAGCCGAAAAACTCATCATGCAGGCGGCAAATGCTGCCCTCGCTGGCATGGACAGCGAGCTAATTGATATTGAGCTAGGCAACAGTCAGTTAGAAGATTGGCGGATTGCTTCTGCCAAGCTTAGGGTAAATGACAGCTATATCAGGCTTAGTGATCTGAATATTAAACTAAAACTTGACTGGCCTCAGAGCTTTGCCGAACTGAAACAGTACGGCCAAGTCGCTTACCTTACTCAAAAAATCACCCAAATCTCCACAGGTGATATTGAAGTCGAGTTAGGACAATCCCTATTTGCGGCGAATCCAAATGCCATCGATGAACAAGGCCCCGCATTGGCCTTAGATATCAAATCCTTACCACTTATTGATATAGGTAAAACCAGCCTTATTCTCAACGCTCATCATCTCGACACCCAAAATGATTTACCCGCCTATCATTTAGTGATGGACAAGTTGAGCCTTAATAGCGCGGGGGAAATCAGCAGCGAGTTTAGTCACGCAGGTGAAAGCATCGCCAAACTTAAAGCAACACTCGAAACCAACAAGTGGCAGCTCAAGAGTCAAATCCAACTCGCGCCGCTACTGGCGAGCATTCATCAGATAAGCCTAAGGCAAACTCAAGATAGCGTATTGAGCCCGTTAGCTAAGCTTGATACAAAGTGGCAAGCATTAGCAATTGATTTACAAGGGCAATTAGTCTCGAGCAGCAGTATCACATTGACCTCGGGCGAGCTTATCAGTGAGCACCAGTTAATCTCGCCTAAGCTGACCTTTAATCAATTGGCGGCGCTAGAACTTGCGCCTAAACCCGAGCTAGCATTTAACATTAGCGGGCATTTAACCGAGCTTGACCTAAGCCTTGAGCCCTTTAGCTTAGCTATGAGCCCCAATACTGCGCAGCAACAGCGATTGATGCAGTTGCTCGATAAGTCGTTGGCTAAGCCTTTAACTCAACCTTTAGCTCAGCCTTCATCTCAATCTTTAACCCAGCCGGTAGCCAAGACTGCTGCGGAGCAAGTGCCTAATCAAGTTGCAAGTCAGACAGCAAGCCAAATCGCTAAGCTGCTGTCAGGACTTAAAAGCACAGATGCACCGGTAGGGATTGCACTGACATTACCCGAAGCCCTGCATTACCCGCTGACGCAAATCCAGCAGGATGCACAGAGCCAACCGCTTAAGAATGAGCCGCTTGAAAATAAGCCGCTTAACGTCAAGCTTCCCCAACTTCAGCTAAAAACCTTAGGCAGTAAGCTAGATACCCAAGTCGATTTGGCTAATATTGAAATCACAAAATCAACCGAAGCGCTTGCCTTCAGCGTGGATTGGCGCCTTAACGCTACGCAAACAAGCCCACTGCAATTATCTGAATTATGGGCGGATACGCCCCAAGATCTCAGCTGGAATACTAGCCAGTTAACCACTGCGGGGAAATTGCGCTTTAATCAGGCGCCAAGCGTAACCGATTGGCAAATTACCACAGCACCTATTGAGGCGGCAGAAACAACGCAAGCAGCAAAACACAATGCTAGCGATACCCTGCGCTTCGCCATCGGAGGGCTTAAGTATATTAATCCCCAAGAAAAAAATGCGGCTAAATATGCCGATATACGCCTTGGCAGTATCAGAGTACATGCCCATGCGCCGCTTAAACTCGACTCGCAACAAATACTAAATATCAGCCCAGTACCCTACTCAGAGCCCGCATCAGATACTAAGTTAACGTTGGCCTTGCCGCCTTTGACCTTAGCACTGGAGCAACTGCATGTTTCGCAAACCACGCAGACACTTGTGGCTGAAACGGCTGCGGCGAAAACGCTGGCGACAGAGGCAAGCACAGATAAAAGTACTGATAGTAATAGCAAAAGCGCTAATAACATCATTAGCAAAACCGATATGGGCGCGGGCCATTTCTCGATTGCATTACAACAAGCCATGTCATTTGAACTTAAGCCAGAGGTAGAAGCCCCACTCGACTCACTGCTCGCCTCCCCTTGGCAGAATCGGCTGGAGTGGCAGGCCAGTCAGCTTAATATCGAAAAGCAGCTCAGCAGCAAAGGCCGCAGCCGTAAAGAAACCGTACTAAAGCTAGATACCTTAACGCTGGCACAAAGCTTAAATTGGAAAAATAATACACTCTTAGGTGATGAACGCTGGCAAGTCGGCACGGTTGAATTGCACAGCCAACACAAGCTAAACCTCGCTAATGCGAATGAACCCTTAGTGCTTACGGGTCAATGGGTTGTCGATACCAGTATGACCGAAGCACTGTCCTTACTCAATCAAACCCAACCCTTGCCTGCTGAGCTTAATGTCACGGGTCATAACCAATTACAGGCACAATTTAAGCTGACACAAAAGCGCGATCAGACCCAATTTGCCATGCAAATCACCCAGTCAATGACCGAACTTGAGGGTTTTTATAAGGACATCACCTTTGAGGGCGGAAAACTGCAGGCGCAATGTGAGTTCACTTGGGGCCTCTCTTATAAAAAAGAGCCGCATAAAAAAGAACCTCAAAAAGAGCCGCAGGATAAAGGCTCTGTTAACAGCCTAAGTAAACTCAATTGCCCTCAGACGCGGATGACCTTTAACCTGTTTGATCCCGGCTTTCCGCTGACAGATATCGAAGTGGAAGCCGATATTGCCCTGGGCAAAGATGCGCAGAAGCTGCCCGACAATTGGCTGCAACAACTTACAGGCTTAAGCGATACCGATGTTTCCATGACGGCCAAAGGCAAAGTGCTCAGTGGCCAATTTTTGCTGCCCGACTTCAATTTAAAACTACAGGATAAATCCCATGCCTATCTCCTATTGCAGGGTATGAGCCTAGAAGAAGTGCTACGTATTCAGCCACAAATTGGTGTCTATGCCGACGGTATATTCGACGGTGTATTACCCGTCGATTTAGTTAACGGCAAAGTATCTATCACCGGCGGTCAACTCGCCGCCCGCGCGCCCGGCGGCTTAATCACCATCTCGGGCAATCCTGCGGTGGACGGCATGCGCCAATCCCAACCCTACCTCGACTTTGTCTTTTCGACGCTAGAACACTTACAATACAGCCAATTATCCAGCAGTTTTGATATGGACACTGCGGGTGATGCTAAGCTACTCGTGGAAGTGAAAGGACAAAGCCAAGGGGTTGAACGCCCAATCCACTTGAATTACTCCCATGAAGAGAACATGCTGCAATTATTCAGGAGTCTACAGATTGGTAACGATCTGCAGGATAGAATCGAAAAATCCGTGAAGTAATAAGGAAATATCATTGAAAATTATTCAATTACAGCAAATTAGCCTAAATGCCCTAAGCGCGCTTGTCGCCTTGGTTGCACTAGCCATATTGCCGGGCTGCGCCCCTACAGTCAAAATTGAACCACCGGATAAACCTATCGTCATCAATCTTAATGTGAAAATTGAACACGAGATAAAAATCAAAGTGGATAAGGAGCTAGATCAGCTTCTGTCAGATGAGCAGTTGTTCTAATTACATCAGAATTGAGGAATCACTATGAAATCAATGCGACTAACAACAAAGCGACTAAAATCAAAGTTACTACAACTATTAACCCTCGGCTTCTTGAGCCTTAGCCTTTTAAGCCTTAGTGCCTTCGCCATGTCACTTCAAGAAGCTAAATCCCTGGGCTATTTAGGCGAGCAAGCCAACGGCTACTTAGGTTTAGTAAAAGCCAATCCCGAAGCTAAAGCCGTCATGGACGACGTCAATAACAAACGCCGCGCCCACTATGAAACCATAGCCAAGAAGAACAAACTCTCCGCCGCCGACGTCGCTAAACTCGCCGGTGAAAAAGCCATAGCCGCCACAGATAAAGGCAACTATGTGCAAGATGCCAAAGGCAAATGGATTAAAAAGTAATTCGCTTTTAAAGCGCTCAAGCGCATAAAAGCAAAATGAATAGAAATAAACAAAACGCCTGCAATCACAGGCGTTTTTATTGGCAGAGATTGATTATGCACACTCATTCCAGTGACACGCCGTCCTATTACCTTGCAAGAAGTATCCCTATAGGCTCGACCGTGACATCCCAGTCACGGACGGTCACTTCCATGACTGTGCTTAATCTCATCGATCCCGACGTATACTGGTAACCAAATTTAACAATGGGCAAATTTAACAATGGGTGTCTTACTAAATTGCCTATGGAGTTTGATTAAGCACACTCATTCCAGTGACACGCCGTAAATATATCCCTATAGGCTCGACCGCGACATCCCTGTCACGGACGGTCACTTCCGTGAGTATGCTTAATCTCATCGACCCCTGTGTATACTGGTAACCAAATTTAACAATGGGTGTCTTATTAAATTCTGGCTTGTTCAACACTTGGGATAAGGCCGCGGCTACGCGCGGCCTATCCTTATTTGTTATAACTCTGTGTCACAAATAATCTCGTTGTGGTATTTGATGCTTTTTTTAGATATAGCGTGACTTGATACCTGCTTAATATCTTGTAGCGATAACTCAATAGCACCATAATCACACATTACATGGTGATTTGGGCATAAAACAATTATGTTTTCTGGTGTATCAGAACCATTGTGCGGAGTACCTAACGGAATTATATGATGAGCTTCCGAGTACAATTTGCCATTTGGTAGCTGTATTTGAAGACCGCAGATTTGACATGAATTGCTGTGAAGCAACTTTAGTTTTCTTGCTAAGTTTGTATCTCGTAAAACACGATAAGTAGTGGTATACCCACGCTCTGGTTCTTTGGTTCCTTGCGGCAAGTCTGCTGCTACAGGAGTAAGAGCTAATTTAGCTCTAAGTCCCCACATTCCCGCACCCAGACCGTTGACAGAGTAAAACAGATCTTGGCCTTTTTTAAAGCCATCAGAGTCCGACGACAAATCTTGAATTCTGCGACGGATTACGGCTTTCCAAGTTTTTGGAAGGTTACTTCTTAGGTTTGATACTTCAGAATAAATATCGTCATAACTGGCAACACCATCTAAATTTTCAAGTGCTTGAACTATGTCTTGCTCCCATGACGACATCACCGAATTCTCCCTGAGTTATAACGTCCGCAGCACGCGCAACGTTGAAGTGAAAGCGAAGCCGAAACGAAAAAGCCGTCGCTGTGCCTGCGATTGTTATACCTTCTCACCTGCAGACTCCACTTGTGTGTTTAGAATTTGCCACATCATTATTAGTGAAAACCTTGTGCCGTCTTTTTCAGCAATCAAGTCCTTTAGGTATATTTTGTTCTCACCATATTCTTGCGGGAAGCGAATACTCGTGTAAGTCATTCGCTGTTTGTCAGCTTCCCAGAACCGATACTCAACTTCCTGATGGCCCGTATATTTTTTTAGAAAAAGATCTATGGTTAAGCCTTCCTTTAGCCAATTCACCAGATCTTTGCTAAACCAGACATCATCCCATTTTTCGAAAAATGGGAAATGTGCAAGTATGTTGCGGACAAACTTGAACATTGGTCCGCCAATCTCGGACTCCATTGGGGGGCGCTGCCTCTTTAGTGCCTCAAGTACATATTTGAATGGCTCGTAAGTTAATAACTCAGAATACACAGCGAAGATATTCGATACTTTGCTGAACCTATACCAATCTTCTTGTTCCCAGAAATCGTCTGCCATGATCTCATCGTATAAATCATAAAATCGGTTGTATCCTAGCCTCAGAAACAACTCTTCAGATCTATTTGGTCTTACTTGCATGGCTCGATCCATCTTGTGGCATAACGCCCCGCTGACTTGGTTTGTTGAACGAAGCCGCTTTGCGGCAGGAACAAGATAAAACCATCCTTTTGCCCCTCATCCTAAATACTTGCTAGACGCGACCTGCTTCGGTCGCAAACCTAGGAGTATCATCATGGACATTCACGAACAACAACGCTTTGATTTACTTTATGAACAACATCTTACCAACTTAACCTT